>NZ_JAVJTO010000057.1:0-39631 GCF_040220235.1 Coleofasciculus sp. B1-GNL1-01 | reverse complement strand
ATGACCCAGACACTTTACCGATTCTCAAACAAAAAGCCCTATCTGATGACAATGAATATGTGCGACGTGCAGCGTTACAAGAATTAGCCAAAGGTTGGAAAGATGACCCAGACACCTTACCTTGGCTGAAACAAATAGCCCAATCTGATGACGATGAGATTGTGCGATATGAAGCGGTGCAAGAATTAGTCAAAGGCTGGAAAGATGACCCAGACACCTTATCTTGGCTGAAACAAATAGCCCAATCTGATGACGATGGAGCTGTGCGAGAAGCAGCGGTGAAAGAATTAGCCAAAGGCTGGAAAGATGACCCAGACACCTTACCTATTCTCAAACAAAAAGCCCAATCTGATGACGATGAGCTTGTGCGACGTGCAGCGGTGGAAGAATTAGCCAAAGGCTGGAAAGATGAGCCAGACACCTTACCTATTCTCAAACAAAAAGCCCAATCTGATGACTCTTGGGCTGTGCGATATACAGCGGTGCAAGAGTTAGCCAAAGGCTGGAAAGATGAGCCATGGCTATTTAAATTGTTACGCGATCGCGCTCTCAATGATCCCTTTGTGCGTGAGGAAGTCTGGCAAGATAATCCTCGGCAATTAGCACTTGAAATCATTATCAAACAATATCCCGATAATCCCCAGACTCTACCCTTGCTGCGCGACAGAGCCGAAAATAATTCTGATAAAAAAGTTAGGGATTTTGCTCAGAATAAATTGGCACAATTAGAAAATTAAAAGATTTAGATGTGCTATGATATTAGCCATAAATTATATTTACATAATCCAATCTAAACAACGTTAGGGTTAAGTGAAATGGCACTGACTTTAGAGTTTGTAGTCAGCGCTTTAGCGCTTCTGGTACTAAAGTGCCTACTACGAACTTAAATCAGCGACATTTGTTTTAATTGTGTAGGGGCGGGTTTCATAACTATCTTTTTGGTTGCACCCAGATGTGACTAAACCCGCCCCGACTCAGATGTTTAGACTTCCCCTGAAAACCAAGGGCGATCCGTTCAAATTGAATAAACACAGTTGTCAATTTATGCCTGCGGGTCGCCCCTACAGGAGAATATTATTAGAGAGGCAAATTTTGATACAATTTAACCAATAAGCTGTTCGGCATTTAAACCTTAATGTCAATAATGGCAAAAGCCTTGCCGTAGTGCGAGCATCTTGCTCGCTACTAATACCCAATTTAAATGCATGACAGCTTATCCCTTAACGACAACACAACAACATATAACTAAGTAAATTCTACTTAGGTTTTAATCCGATGACACTCGCCAAAGAAGAAATTATTTATCCCTCTAGTGATGGTAAACCCATGGCAGACAGCACCCTTCAATATCAATGGATTACCAAAATCCAAGGCGGCTGTGATGCTTTATTTAAAGATGACCCGAATGTCTTTGTCGCCGGAGACTTACTTTGGTATCCAGTTGAAGGCAACAACACCATCTCCCAAGCGCCCGATGTAATGGTTGTGTTTGGCGTACCAAAAGGCGATCGCCGTTCCTACCTACAATGGCGCGAAAATAATATCCCGCCGCAGGTTGTCTTTGAAATCCGTTCCTATCATGACAGCCAGACTAAAATGGATAAAAAACTGGCATTTTATAACCGTTATGGTGTCGAAGAATATTACCTCTATGATCCAGACAATAAAGACTTAAGAGGGTGGCAAAGAATAGAAGGACTACTAGAAGTCATTGAACCCATGTCTGGCTGGGTTAGTCCTCGTTTAACAGTGCGGTTTGAACTAACAGAAGCAGGGTTAGAATTATATCGACCAGATGGACAACGATTTTTGTCCTATTTGGAATTAGAACAACAGCGAGAACAAGAAGCGCAACGGGCTGAACGATTAGCAGCAAAATTGCGAGAGTTGAACATCGATCCAGATAGTCTTTAAGGCAATTTAGAGGTTTGTTTGTAGTTGCGCTTTAGCGCCATAAACGTTCGCATCGTTTACTACAAAAGTTATGGTGCGTTACGCTACCCTACCCTTCGGGAACGCTGCGCGAACGCTAACTTCCAGCCCTCACCCCCAGCCCCTCTCCCAAGCTTGGGAGAGGGGAGCAAGAGGGGAGCGGTGTAGAGACTGAATAAGCTGTCATGCATTTATAGCACTACGCATTGAGGTTAGGACAATAAAATTGGGTGAAAAGGCAACAGGCAATAGGCAACAGAGAAATGTCCTAACGTATCCCCGTAGTGCTATAAATTGGGTATTAGTAGCGAGCAAGATGCTCAATAGTAGCGAGCAAGATGCTCAATAGTAGCGAGCAAGATGCTCAATAGTAGCGAGCAAGATGCAAAGCCTGCGGCATGGCTTCGCTTAACGCACTACGGCAAGGCTTTCGCCATTATTGACATTAAGGTTTAAATGCCGAGTAGCTTAGTGCGGGTACACAACCCAAAACCGGGCGCACATCTGTGCGCCCCTACGATAAAATAATGATTTAATTTCGCCGATATAACATCCCCGGTAACTGCGACACTAACCCCTCTAATTCCAACTGCAATAAAACACCCGAAACCTCCGCCACTGTCATCCCAGTTTCCTGAACAATCACATCCAAGGGTGTCGGTTCAATCCCTAAAACCTGAAACACTTTTGCTAATTCTGGCGCTAACTCTGGTGTCGCTTTAACCGATTCTGACTCAAATAAAGACAACTGTTTCCCAGTATCTAATTCCGGTATCGCCCCCAACATCTCTAACAAATGCCCCTCACTCAAAATCACACTTGCCCCCCGATTCAATAATCCCAAACATCCCACCGCATTGGGATTATCTAAGGAACCCGGTAATGCATACACATCCCGACAAAACTCATTGGCTTGATACGCCGTAATCAACGCCCCTGATTTCGTTGGCGCTTCCATGACTAAAACTGCCCGACTCAATCCGGCAATAATGCGATTGCGTTGGGGAAAGTGGGGACGATTGGGCTTAGTTCCTGCCGGATATTCACTTAATACCAATCCCCGGTCTAAAATCGCCTCGTACAGGAGTTTATTTCGAGGCGGATAAATCACATCAATTCCTGTACCAAAAACCGCTACCGTTCTCCCACCCGCCTCTAAACATCCCTTGTGGGCTTCGGTATCAATCCCGGCTGCCATTCCAGATACTACAGTAAAGCCCTTTTTCGCCAGCGCTGCACTAATTTTCCGTGTCCAACGCTTCCCATAATCCGTCGGTTCACGAGTTCCGACGATCGCAACCATCGGTTTCATCCCCTGATTTTCCTGCTGGTCTACCTGTCCGCGATAGTACAATACAGGCGGCGGACTGGGAATTTCTAACAATAAGCGGGGGTAGTCTGGATCAGCAGGTGTCCAAAACTGGGGATTTTTGATAGAGTGTTGTTCCAGAAACTGTTGGGGATTGAGATGCGATCGCGTCTTCTCCACAGCCTGAAGCAATTGCCGCCCAAACCCCTCCACCTGACCCAATTCCCTGGCTGGAGACGCCCAAGCCTCTGCTAACGTATCAAAATGCTGCTGGAGGCGTCGCAGTAATATCGGTCCGACACGCGGGACTTGTGACCAAGCTAACCAGTAAGCGCGATCGTCTGACAACGGATTGTCCTCCCTATCGGTACATATAGCACTACGAGGATATGTTAGGACATCAGTTGATCCCAAGAGGGAATAGGGAACAGGAAACAGGGAACAGAGAAAAATGTCCTAACCTGTCAAGGTAGCTGCTATACGTCTAGTAAATCGAACTATTCCAGGTTGAGACAACATCAATGCAGGATCATTACGACTCAATTAAGAATAAATTGCATTAACATGTACAATAATCATCTATCTACCCCAGTGCAGCCTAGTTAACCGATGTGAAACCTGGGCAAGTTAAAGTCGCTCAATCCCAGATATGCTGAGATATTGAGCGATATAGCAACGGGTCACAAAGGACAGCGATCGCGGCTCACTGGAACTTAACCCAAATCACAACAAGACTGGTCATTAATGAAAATTACTAGACGTAGTATACTCGGACTCTGCTCTGGACTCGCCCTGTTAGTGGTTGCAGGCTGTTCAAATCCCAACGAACCTGCCGATACAGCAAGCACAGATGGCGCAGCCGATAACACAGCCGATGCCGGAGAAATTAACCTTTACTCCGCCCGCCATTATGACACCGATGATGTCCTCTACGAGAACTTCACCGAAGAAACGGGGATCGAGGTGAACCTAATTGAAGGAGACGCCGACGAATTGATCGAACGGATCAAGAGTGAAGGCGAAAACAGTCCAGCCGATGTCTTAATTACCGTTGACGTGGGACGCCTGTGGCGGGCGCAAGAGGAAGGCTTGTTGCAACCCGTTTCCTCAGAAACCTTAGAATCAGCCGTTCCCGCCAATCTCCGTGATCCCCAAGGAGAATGGTTTGGGTTATCCAAACGGGCGCGAATCATTGTCTATAACAAAGAGAACGTTCAGCCAGAAGAACTCTCCACCTACGAAGCCTTAGCCGAACCCGAATGGAAAGGACGAGTGTGCATCCGCAGTTCCGAAAATATCTACAACCAATCCTTAGTCGCCTCTAAAATTGAAGGCAAAGGAGAACAAGAGACAGAAACCTGGGTCAAAGGCTTAGTCGATAACTTTGCCCGTCCCCCGGAAGGGAATGACACGGCGCAAATTAAAGCTGTAGCTGCGGGTCAATGTGATGTCGCGATCGTTAACCATTATTATGTAGCCCGTCTCAAAAAATCCGACGCGGCGGAAGATCAAGAAGTCGCGGAACAAGTCGGCGTATTCTTCCCCAATCAAACTGCCGATGGGACTCATATCAACATCAGTGGTGGTGGTGTGGTTACCGATGCGCCGAACCAAGAAAATGCGGTTAAGTTTCTAGAGTACCTGGTGACACCCAAAGCCCAGGAAATCTTTGCCAATCAAGCGAATGAGTATCCTGTCGTCACGGATATGGAACCTAATCCTGTTGTGGCTGACTTTGGCGACTTTAAGCAATCGGAGTTAGATGTCGTCAGTTATGGAGAAAAGAACCCAGAAGCCGTAAAATTAATGGATCGGGCAGGTTGGAAATAATCCTAATCCTTCACTCCCGTTAACCTGTAGGGGCGGGTTTCACAACTATCTTTTCGGTTGCATCCATAAGTGACTAAACCCGCCCCGGATCAGGTGTCTAGACTTCTCGTGAAAAGCCAGGATATACTGTAAAGTGAGCATTGCCCACCACCTTTAAGTCGGTGACATTCATCCAAAAGGCGTATAACCTCAGATACGCATAGAGGTAAACTAAAAAGTAATCAACGGTTGAGGGGAGCATATCAGGTTGGTATAAGATGTTCAAGCTCACCTATTCTCGTTGGGTTTCGTTCCTCAACCCAACCTACTTGCGTTGACATGCACTCGCCCTTAAGTACCAAAACCGAGCGTGTAATCAGTGCAACCAACATCTGACACCCCCACCCTAATCTCTCTAATAAATCAGTGAAATCAGTGTGACCAAAATCTGACACCCCCACCCTAATCTCTCTAATAAATCAGTGAAATCAGTGTTATGGAAAATCGCGACTATACTCTAATCATCGATAAAAGCGGCAGCATGTCAACGCCTGACCAACCCGGTGGACAAACCCGTTGGTATACCGCCCAAGAATCAACTCTCGCCCTTGCCCGAAAATGTGAACAGTTTGACCCCGATGGTATCACCGTCTACCTCTTTTCCAGTCGGTTTAAACGGTACGATAACGTTACCTCAGACAAAGTGGGGCAAATCTTTCAAGAAAATGACCCGATGGGGCGAACTGACTTAGCTAGTGTGCTTCAGGATGCACTGAATAACTACTTGCAGCGCAAATCAGCGGGAGAAACTAAACCCGAAGGGGAAACCATTTTAGTCATCACCGACGGAGAACCGGACGATCGCAAAGCGGTGATGCGAGTCATAGTGGAAGCATCACGTCATATTGATCGAGATGAAGAATTAGCCATTTCCCTGATTCAAGTGGGTAACGATCCCACAGCC
The DNA here is from genome assembly GCF_040220235.1 of Coleofasciculus sp. B1-GNL1-01. Taxonomy (NCBI): domain Bacteria; kingdom Bacillati; phylum Cyanobacteriota; class Cyanophyceae; order Coleofasciculales; family Coleofasciculaceae; genus Coleofasciculus; species Coleofasciculus sp. B1-GNL1-01. The sequence continues at coordinate 33,617 of NZ_JAVJTO010000057.1, read as the reverse complement.
AAGCGATTTCTCAAGCTTCTTGATGATGAATTGCAAGGGGCGGGTGCCAAATTCGATATCGTTGACACCGTTACCCTAGATGATATGGCGGATATGACATTACCCGAAATCTTGTTGAATGCGATTCAGGATTAAACCTTAAGCAGGGCGGGTTTACTCAAGTTATCGGTTTGATTAATAATGTTATCAGTTAAACCGTCCATAAGCTGTTCGGCATTTAAACCGTAATATCAAGAATGGGAAAATGTTTGTAGTGTGAGCATCTTGCTCACCACCTATACCCAATTTAGATGCATGACAGCTGATCAACTTAAGTTTAATGGCACGCTCAATAAGCATTTTGGAATTGCCGAGATTCTTAATATACCGTAGGGTGGGTTGAGCGAAGTCGGTGGGTTGAGCGAAGTCGAAACCCACCAGCATACCAGTCATCAACTTAAGCTACAACCCTCACCCCCAGGTGAGCAAAGAGGGAAAAAGAAGGGAGCAAGACTTGGTTTTTCCTATTCCCTTGATGAAGAATTAGAGATTTTTGTTATGCCAGATCGAGATTATACGTTAATTATTGATAAAAGCGGCAGCATGTCCACACCGGATCAACCCGGTGGAAAAACCCGTTGGGAAACCGTTCAGGAATCTACCTTAGCAGTCGCCCGAAAATGCGAACAGTTAGATGCGAATGGTATCACCGTTTATCTGTTTTCCAGTCGCTTTAAACGGTACGATAATGTCACCTCCGATAAAGTGACTCAAATCTTTCAAGAAAATGACCCCATGGGGCGTACAGATTTAGCTTCTGTCCTTAAAGATGCCACGGATAACTATTTTCAGCGCAAAGCCGCCGGAGAAGCCAAACCCGATGGGGAAATAATTTTGGTGGTTACTGATGGCGAACCCGACGATCGCAAAGCGGTGATGCGGGTAATTATTGAAGCCTCGCGTCAAATGGATCGGGATGAAGAATTGGGGATTTCGTTAATGCAAGTCGGGAATGATCCCACAGCCATGCGATTCCTCAATGTTCTGGATGACGAACTGCAAGGGGCGGGTGCTAAGTTTGATATTGCGGATACTGCAACCCTCGATGACATGGCAGATATGACGCTATCCGAAGTCTTGGTGAATGCGATCATCGATTAATCGCGTAATCCGCTCATTTTACCGAATATGAATGTCGCTGACTTAAGCTGGGTTCGTAGTCGGCACTTTAGTGCCAGAAGCGCTAAAGCGCTTACTACAAACTCTATTCCTGTCCGATGAAAAAGCAAGCCAATAAATTCAGTCATCTCACCGCTAAAGACAGAGTTTATCTCTCCTTTCCCGGACAGCTTCTCCTCGAACAAAATCGGCTTCAGGGTAAAATTCTCGACTTTGGTTGTGGCTTGGGTAATGATGTCAAACTGCTGCGGCAAAAAGGCTTGGATATTATCGGCTATGACCCCTACTATTTCCCCGAATACCCCACGATTAGATTTGATACCATTCTCTGCTTTTATGTGTTAAATGTTCTCTTTGCTGAAGAACAAGCAAGAGTATTGATGAACGTTTCGCATTTGTTGAAACCGGGTGGAAAAGCCTATTATGCGGTGAGGCGAGATCTGAAAAGAGAAGGATTTCGAGAACATTATATTCATAAGAAACCGACGTATCAGTGTGTTGTCAAACTTCCCTTCCAATCCATTCATCTAGATGAGTATTGCGAAATTTACGAATACGTCCATTATAATTATCAACGGCATTCACCCAATAAATGCATCTTTTGTAACCCTCGTCGAAGTCTGCGAGTGTTGACTGAATCAGCAACAGCTTATGCCATGTTCGATGGCTATCCAGCCAGTAAAGGGCATGTTTTGGTGATTCCTAAACGTCATGTTGCTAATTATTTTGATTTGGACTTTAAAGAACAATCGGCTTGCTGGTTCATGGTTAACCAAGTCCAAGAGTTTTTAATGGATCAATTTCATCCCGATGGGTTTAATGTGGGATTTAATGTGAATCGAGAGGCGGGACAAAAGATGATGCACACCAGCATTCATGTTATCCCGCGTTACCAAGGAGATGTTATGGGTAAAAAGGGAGGAATTAGATATGCAATTCCCAAGGTCACAAGTCACAAGTTTAACCGGACATGATATCAGATGTGGATTTAGGCGATCGTTGAATTTTTAAGAATGAATAAAAACACTTTATTGAATAAAAATAACTATATTTTTTACCACCTTTTTTGAAAAAAGCATTGCGCTGTAATAAAGTACAGGAGATCAAAGTCCCCCTTTTTAAGGGGGATTTAGGGGGATCGACAACGTACCGCATAGCAGAGCAAACTGCTGTATATCAAAGTAGCTCTCCTGTTTCTTGCAGCGAGTGTAACCGCCAATAAATCCCTTCATGACGCAACAGTTCATCATGACTACCAACTTCCACAATCTTACCTTGATCTAGTACCACAATTTTATCGGCATCGCGTACCGTACTCAGTCGATGAGCAATAATAATTGTGGTACAGGTTCCTTGAATCGTCCGCATCGCTAACTGAATCGAACGTTCAGATTCGTAGTCCAAGCTGGAGGTGGCTTCATCAAAAATCAGGACATCGGGTTCAACTAATAGCGCCCTGGCAATTCCTAATCGTTGTCTTTGTCCGCCTGAGAGTCGCACGCCGCGTTCACCGACTATAGTTGAGTAACCTTTAGGTAATTGGTCGATTACTTCGTCTACTCTGGCAATACGACAAGCCTCTTGGACTTTCTCAAAGCTAACGTTGGGATTACCATAAGTCAGATTATCTAACAACGTTCCGTTAAATACATCAACATCCTGGTGAACGATCGCCAAACGTTGACGATACCCAGTCACATCCAACTGGCGAATGTCGAGACCATCAATCAAAATGCTACCTTGATCCGGTTCAAAATACCGAAACAAGAGTTTAACCAACGTCGATTTCCCCGAACCCGATCGCCCGACTAATGCGATCGTTTGACAGGGTTCAATCTGTAAATTAATATCCTGCAAAACAGGACGTTTAGCATCATAACTGAAACTCAAGTGCTGCAACTCAACTTTGCCCGGAAATTGATAGGATTTGGCATTCTCAGCCGGATCTAAAATGATTCCCGCCGCATCTGTTCCTCCAGGAAGCTGCATGAATTCATGCAATCGAACCATAGAAGCATAGCGACGGGCAAAGGTTTCCGAGAGATCGTTGATGGGTTCGAGTTCAGCATAGGCAATGCTGGACAGGGTTAAAGTGGTGATAAAATGCCCTAACGAGATATTGCCTTGAACCGTGGCAAACAGAGTTAACCCCAAAATAGAAAAGACACAGATTTGGATCACCGTTCGTTGCCAGGTGGCTAATTTCACATACCCCAAATGGATGCGATACAAGACAAATTTGAGTTCTCGGTTGAGACGCTTACGCTGTCGGTTGAGTTCGGTTGCTTCTGTAGCAAAGGCTTTGACAGTTTTGATATTGGTGATGATTTCTGAGGTGCGACTTTCCGTATTTTCTTGATGGTGATCTAATAAACCTTCTTCAATAATCAGTTCCCTGAGATTCTTAAGACTGAATCCCAAGATAAACACAAAGGAAATCAAAAATAATAGGGCAATACGCCATTCAATGAACCAGATCACCACAAAAATGCCCAATACCCGTGCCAGTTTAGGAATCAGTTGTCCGGCAATTTCCGGATACGTCCAGGTATGATTGGCAAGTCCTTTCGCGAGTCGTCCGGCAATTCGTCCGGGGTTATTTTCATCATAAAATTCTAGAGGAAGCGTGAGAATTTTGCGGATGGCATTTTCTGATTGATCGCGACGGGCGCGTAGAGGGATTGCCCAGTGAAACCAGCTACCTAACCAGGGTTGAATCGGTGCCCTGACGACAGTGACGACAAAAATGATACCCACTAACACAGTCAGAGATAAGGACTGATTGACGGGATTTTGGGTTAGGGTAGCGACTGTGGTAATTACCGTTTGCATTAGCCTATCCACCGGTTGATCGGATAGGACATTGAGAATCTGCCCGATCGCATAAGGTACCACTAAATCAATTATTTCTAATAGACTGGCAGCCGTTATGCTCAAAATCGAGATGCCCCAGTACGGTCGATAATAGGTGAGAATATCTCGAAATGTTACCATGATGCTCCTGATCTAGCCGCACTGGTCTAATCAACCCAGCGGAATTCTATTATCTGGTTGCATAACAATATATTTTTCTATTTATAACGAATAATTAATAAATCCAGCAAAAACTGGATTGGTCATGAAAATTCTCTTGTCCTAATTCCCATCCCATCAATGGTACATCTGTAGCCGGAGAAGGTAGTGACCTAGACGCACCTTACCTGACCAGAGTTCATAGTCAAGTTCCAAGCTTTGGGGTAAGGGGTATCCCTCTAGTTTCAGCATCCGGGTATAATTTCGCAGTTGCAACGACTGATGCTTCTTCGTCGCCTTTTCATGAAGCCAATAGCGACTGATACCATAAACCCCTCGCTCCCAACGATGACGATAACTCAAATTACCATTTGCCTGCATCGTCATAATCATCCGATAGGGAGAGATTTCTAGCCATAAGAGTCGCTGGGGAGTGCGCTTGACGACATTCGTGGAACCCGTTTGGGGAGGGTGTCGGGATTCCCATTCCGGGAGTGGGGGTTCTCTCAAGAGTAAGTGAAAGCGATCGCGTTCTTTTTGATACAGCGTAGCCGCCGTTTCGATGGTGAACCAAATCGGTAGATCAGTCGATACAACTGAAAGACAAACAGGTAAGCGGTGATGTGTGAGCATGGATCTTACAAATGTCAAAGCAGACGGATAGCATACTTTCCTACAAACCCCGTGACCGCAATCCGGGACTAATACCGAGTTGCGCTCCAACTCCAACATAGTAGATAGGAAAAGCAGGGAGAGCAATGGAGAGACGTGCCATGGCGCGTCTGGAAGCAGGGGAAGCAGGGGGAGGGAAAGTTATATCTTTGGAATGCAACTTGGTATAAAAAGCCAACTAGATACCTTCTGATTCGTCGATATGCTTATTTTAAGGTAGGTACGATAAAAGTTAACGGTGGAGATACTCGCTCCTGAAAAGAAGCAAGCTACGTCATTTGTCTCCAGAAGAGGGAACAGGGAACAGGTAAGGTAGAGTTTTGAGTTAACTTCCCCCGCTCCCCCCGCTCCCCCAACTTCGCCAAACCCATCCCTAAAAAATCCCCGTTTCCGCGTTTCTGGCTCGTCTGGCTTGTTTCCCAAAGGCGAGAAATCCAAAAATCAGCCAAGCGGCTAGAAGTCCTCCTGTGATCAACAAGATGGAAACCAGACCAAATCTAGCAATTAGACTCGGCGCAGCTGCGGTGAATAATCCACCGCCAACAATGGGTTCAAAAAATAACTGTTTGTAGGCAAAACTTTCAAAGGCACCGGAGCGATTGTCGGGGTCAACCATTCGCAATAATAAAATACCCGTTGCAGTGACTCCCATCGATTGTCCTAAATCACCTAGCCCCCGTTCAAACCAGTAAGATGGAATTACACGCGGGGCGAGATAAAGGAAGGCGAAAATATTCCAAGTTATCCCAGCGACACTCAGCAGCAGAAAGGAACCAAAGTTTTCTCCGAGTACGGTTAGAGAAATGGTGGCTAAGGCGGTAACGACGACAATATCTAAGGCGACTCCCGCAATATTATTCATTAAAGGGCGAATAATTAGCGGATGTAGTCCTAACCGTTCCATTAGCAACTGGACAATAATTCCCCCCACCAGCGCCATGGGAAATAGGGGAACATACCTCATCAGTTCAAATCCGCCTATACCCCATGTCACTGACTCGATCCAGACTAATCCTTGCAGAATCAGCCACCCGATCGCGATCGCTAATCCGACAAAGCCAAAGTGCAACGATAGCGGATCAATTAACATATTCCGCATCAAGCGCGATCGCGCCCTGCGGATTTGCGGGGTTTCACTGTGGGTGTAATCCTCAAACCATTCCGGTTCCGCTACATTTTGCTGAACACCTTGCACATAGCCTTGGCGTCTCCCCCAATTCGCCAGTACCGTTCCCGTGACAATCCCCGACACAATCCCCACCGTGGCTAATCCTACCGCCAAGTCAGCACCATCGGGAAACCCCAACTCTTGAAACGTTCCCGCCATCCCTGCGGCTGTACCATGTCCCCCTTCAAAGGCAATTTCAATTAAAGCGGCTGCTGTGGGATCGATTCCAAAGACAGGGATCAGGATTAGCAAGGTGAGTAAAATCCCGACTACATATTGTCCCCACGCCAAACTTTGACCAAATACAACTTGAGGTGCAGCCTTATTCCAGATGTCCCTGGGATGGGGAATCGATTCACCCAGAAACAAAGCGGCGAAGACGATATTGATAAACACCCCAGGAGACTGTGACCACACATCCCGAATGGATTCAGGGAAGACGCCATTCGCCAGGGGTGAATTTGGATTGGCGATCGCACCCAGAATCTGGGGTCCCAATACCAGCGCCACCACACCCGCGACAATGGATTCGGGGATGTACAGCTTCTGTATCCAACGGATTTTTTGGTGAATGAACCGCCCCACTAGAATGAGGAGTGCTACCAAGATGAAGGCGAAAAAAGCATCTTTAAGGTTAAGCATGGAAAAACAAAGTATGCTTGACTTCTCCCCCGGTTGAAACACGGGGGATTCTAAGAGGATACTACGGGACGGGCTAAAGCCGCGTCATGAAAGTTTTGTCTTCTTAGAGTTCCAGAGAAAAACCCTGGATGGCGCTTCTCAAAACGCCCTACAGACCTTGGCTAAGTCAAGACCTAACTGTATCTCTACTTTGCGGAGAATATTAGCAGCGCCGTTAGCATCGGCGTTGATAAATTCTCCGTTTTTAGTACGGTACATTCCTCGTTTCACTCGCTTTCCGCTAGCCTTCCACCCTTCCGGGCCTGAGCCGAATACAGGCAGAAAGTCATTATCAAGAAAACTAGCTTTAGAGGTATAACTTTCTTCAGTTTCTATAAACCGAATTCCGTAGTGTTCACACAGTTGCTCAATCCTGTTTTTGAGACGAGCGGTAGGAATTTGGACAAACTCTTGGTTTGTCTTTTTCCCTAACTCAATGCCATCTTTGTTACGCTGATTCCAACCGAAAACGACTGTTCCGATTCGATGTTGGAGACAATGGTTGATGACGACACGAGCGGCTTTATTAACTGCATCTCTTACTTGCCTATTGCGCTTTTCTGTGAGAGAGGCTAATTCTTCGTCCCAAAACCCCTGAGCTTTCCCTAACTTAATGGTTGCAACCCGTTTGTTATATAGTTGATTAAGACTCTTTAGTTTACGTCCATCAACAATAAAGCTGGTCTTCACGTTAGAGACACAGGTCATCCAGTTGTCAAGACCAGGGTCGATGCCTAACACTCGTGAGAGATCTACATCTGCTGTTGCAGAAGGTAGAAGGTAGACGAACTCAGCATAGAAGCAACCGTTGCGGGGAAAGATTCTTAACTCCTTGATATCTTTAAAGTTGAGGTTAGATGGCATCGGTATAAAGAAGTCCGATATCTTAAACCATGTCTTAACCAGCTTGCCTAACGGCATCCTAATTTGATCATCTTTAATCTTTAAAGCTTGTTTAGGGTAGCTAACAACAGAAAGTCCGCCTTTCTTTAAATACTTAGGTAGTCTAGGTACGTTCGTTATTTTTCCTTTTTTAAACGCCCTCATTAATCCAATGAAGGACTTAAAGGATTCGCTAACTTTTCTTAACGCTTGTTGGGCTGCTTGGGAATAGAGGACTTGAAAGTGTTTGTTGTTTTTATACTCCTTTTCTAAGTCATATTTACCAATAATCTGCCTACGCTTAAACCAGATTTGACGAGCATAATATATGCCGCAGTTCATTAAGTTATTCGCTTCGGTGCAAATAAACTCTAAAACGGCGGCTAGTTCTTTATCTGGTTTTAATAATACTTGCTGACAACCGTACAAGAATATCACCTCCTTGTTTATAATTATATAATATCATTTAAAATAGTTATTGTGGGATTTATCCCACAATCTTTCTGATTCGCTCGGTTTCATCCCCCGGTTGAAACGCGGGGGAGCCTGCACCATCGCTATTCTGTAATGTTTGATTTTATCCTGCCTTTCAGCCAGCCAATCGTTGTACTTAGGTTCAGGAAACACTTTTTTTCCTTGCGTATCACTTTGGACGTGCAGAATCAAGCTTATTTTAGCCTTCGTAAGGTCGCAAAGATGATGGGCGAGAAAATTCCCGACTTGCCTGAGCCTAATTAACTACTATACAACAATAAAGTTATATGTTTTTTGATCATGTTTTTCTGTTAACAGGTCTTAGGTATTCATGAAATCAGCGATTTAGTATGGGTATTGAGTTGAGTTTGTCAATGATCGCTACTCTTGGCAGGACTACCGGAGCTGGTAAAATCGTCATAAAATTGAGGATTGAAAATTAACCAGTTTTTCTGTCATCTTGACCTCTCTACCTAAAAATGAATAGCAAAAAAGAAACACTTGAATGGGCTAAAACAATTCTTGCTCCCAGAAAAATCAGCCAAGTTGAGGAAATTGTTTTAGACAGGGCGTTGTCAGGAAAATTATATCGAGAAATTGCTCAAGAAACGGGATATGACGCGGGTTACATTAAAGACATTGGCTCTCACCTTTGGCTGGCACTCTCTCAAAAATTAAATTGTAACATTAACAAGCGAAATCTTGCGTTTATGTTAACGCAGTTTTCTCAAGGAAATACCGAACTCTATCAGCGAAAAACTCAACCGAATACCACAATAGCAGAATTCGACTTTCCCGGTCGCCCTCTTCCGGCTACGTCACCTTTATATATTGAGCGTCCCCCAACGGAAACCTTAGCGATTACCACTCTGAATCAAACCGGGAGTCTGATGCGCCTGAGGGCGCCACAACGGATGGGCAAAACCTCTTTAATTCATCGTCTGTTCGGCATTGCTCATCAGCAGGAAATGCAAACAGTTTTAGTCAATGTCCAACAGGCAGAACCCGCCATGCTCAATGATTTAGAGCAATTTTTGCAATGGATTTGTTGGGCGACTAGCCAACAGTTGAACTTAGAGCCAAAATTTGACGACTATTGGTTTGAGGGGGCTGGGAGTAAAATGAGTTGCACGGTTTATATGCAAGAGTATTGCCTGAATGCGGTTGACACTCCTGTAGTCATTGCCTTTGACAAGGTGCATACCCTGTTTGACTATCCCGATTTAGCCAGTCAATTCTTCTCCATGTTGCGTTATTGGTATGAACAAGCTCGCACCCCAGGAAATTGGCAAAAATTACGGTTAATTCTTGCCTATTCCACTGAATTAACCGTATCCATTCAGCCCCACCAATCTCCTTTTAATGTCGGAATTCCGTTAAGCTTGCCCCCCTTAACCCGCCCTCAAATTAGCGAATTAGCGCAGCGTTATCAACTGGAGCAAGTCGGGATAGAAACCCTAGATCCTTTAGTGGCTCTAGTCGGGGGTCATCCTTACTTACTCCAATTAGCATTTTACTGGTTACGTTCCGGCTATTTATCATTAGAACAACTCTTAGCAGAAGCTCCGACAGCAAAAGGTATCTATGGGGAATATTTGGAGCAACTGTGGATTATGTTGACACAGGATAAACAGTTAGAGCAAGCCTTTTATCAAGTGTTATCGAGTTCAGAGCCGATTCCCTTAGAGACTCAAACGGCTCATCGTTTAGAGGGATTGGGTTTGGTGCAACTGCAAGGACTGATGGCAAGTCTCCCCTGTGAACTCTATCGCAACTATTTTTTGACCCATTATTCATTGTAGAGACGTTCCATGGAACGTCTCTACAATGGTGCAGAACGTCCTAATCGATGTATTCCACCGGACATGATAGTTAACCCGGTGGACAAAGCTGTCGCTTCCTATCTGTAACTTGGGAGTTTGTATCAAGATAATCTTTGACCCAATCGCAAGCATAGTCTAACGGTTGCAGGTTTAAAATGTTGGCAATATTCCAAAACACCACCGCCTGATCATCTCCGGCTGAAGCCAACACCTGTCCATCGGGACGAAACGCCAGACTGCGAATCCCCGATGTATGACCTTTGAGGGTGGCTAATAATGTCCCGTCCATCGTCCAGAGTTTCACCGTTTCATCAATGCTAGCCGTCGCTGCTAAAGCACCATCGGGACTAAATGCCACCCCCCAAACCGCCGCCTGATGTCCCGTTAAGGTTTTGACTAATGTACCATCCTGGCGCCAAATTTTCGCCGTTTTATCCCCACTCCCAGAGATCAGATATTCCCCATCAGCACTAAATGCCACTCGCCACACGGCTGAATCATGGTTAAGCGTGTGCAGTAACTTGCCCTCTCGACTCCAGAGTTTCACCGTACCATCATTCCCGGCGGTGGCAAACTGATTACCATCGGGACTATAGCGAATATCCCAAATCGGGGCAGAATGACCTAACCAACGTTTAAGCTTTTTACCTTGGGTATTCCAGCGATAGATATGAGCCGAGACGGTGGCTGAGACGATTTCCTCGCCACTGGGATGCCAATCCGCCCCCATGACCACCTCATCATGATCCCGAATTGTTTGCAAAACGGTGCCATCAAGCTGGCGAATTTTGATCGTCTGATCTGTTCCAGTCGATAACACCAACTCTTTAGTCGGATGCAATGACAAATTCATGACGATTAACTGTTGAGCAGCCACAGATTTAATCGTTAAATCAGAGGTTGAGGTTAACAGTAAATTATCTTGATCTCCAGTCGTGACTAAGCGTTGTCCATCATGGCTGTAAATTGTTTTTAATGCTCTTGCTCCTGTTCCGTGTACGATTTGATGGAACGGATGGTGAATCTGCCACAGCAGAACTGTATTATCTGCCCCAATGGAAGCCAGCATCTTGCCATCGGGACTAAAGGCGACTCCCCAAATGGCGGACTGATGCCCTTTGAAGGTGTTGAGTAACGTACCATGACGAGTCCACAGCGACAGGGTTTTGTCGTAGCTACCCGCCACAAAGGTTTGCCCATCGGGATTAAAATCTATATCTAGAATACCCGCACTATGATGAGTCAAGGTTTTCAGCAATGTACCATCCTTGCGCCACAGTTTAATCGTTTGATCTAGGCTACCCGTAACTAATCGTTCTCCATCGGGACTAAAGGCAACCGCATTAATTGCCGCCTGATGAGCATTGATGATTTGTTGTCGCTGTTCATCCTGATGAAAAAGGGTTATGGTACCGTCATTTCCGCCGACGGCAATTTGATTTCCTTGGGGATTGTACTTCACCGATAATCCCCCAGATGGCGTGATCTTAAAGTGGTCGATAGGAGTCCCATCAATTTGCCAAAATTCCATGATACTGCGACGTCCAACCGCCACCAAGGTTTGTCCATCGGGACTAAACGCTAAATTCCAGATTCCCTTTAAATCGCTTTTAATCGTGCGTTTTAATGTGCCAGAGGGAGTCCAAAGGTGAATCTTGCCATCATCAGCCCCCGTCGCCAGAAATTGACCATCCGGGGTAAATTTGACCACTCGAATTGTCGCCTCATGTGCCTTAAATGTCGAGAGTAGCTTGCCGTCTCGATTCCACAATTTAACCATTGTATCGACTCCCGCTGTGGCGATGGTTTGTCCATCGGGACTAATATCAACGGTGAGAACGGCTGCCTCATGTCCATCCAAACGGTTGCGCTGATGAATATTTAACACCACTCGTTTTAAAATTGCATCGGCGTGAGATTGCACGGCAGGATTCACCCGTTGCCAGCGCTTGAGTTGCTGTTGACCGCGAATGGCTTCTAATAAGGCTTCAAAGGGTTGATCTGAGGCAAATAAGGCTTCAGCCGTTTGGACAATGGCTTCGGCTTCTCGCACCGATGCCCGACGATATTGATACCAAGCAAAAATTCCTAATCCAGCCGCAATCACTAAGGCACTGCTGACCCCTGCTAATAATAGGCGCTGTCGCCTTAAACTGCGTTGCTGTTCTTGGTTGCGCTGATGTTCAATGGCTAGACGGGCTTCTACTTCCTGGAGACGGGCGGCTTCCGCTTTGGCTAGGCTTGATTGGCGTTCTAAGACTTGACTGGCGGATAGAAAACGGTAGTCTAAATCGCTAAGGCTTTGATTTTTCCCCCAGATTAACATCTCTTGTAAGGCTTTTCCCCGTAATAACCAAGAGTCATCGCTACAATTTGAGGCAACCCAGCCGTTTAAGGCTTGGGAATAGGGACGTAATTGATTGAATTGGGCTTGAATCCAGTCCCGATTAAAGATGGTTTGGTAAATCGGGTTTTTGACCTGTAATTTTCCGTTTCGTTTCGCCACTAATCCCGATAGTCGTAATTCCGTTTGTTCGGGACTGTCATCACTAATAATGCCGTCTTTGTCTAAAATCTGTTGATATAAGCCTAATAAGCGTCCGGCGCGTTGTTCGTCATAGAGTAGACGATTGCGAATGGTGCGGAGATGTTCGGGATTGTCTTGGGATTCCCAATGGTCAATAATCTGGGTTTTGACGATTTCTGCAATCCATTGGTTTTCTGTACCCGAAGGAAGACTCAGATGGGATTCGGTTGCCATTGTACTCAACTCAATCACCCGTTGACAGAGTTTTTGAGTTAATAACGGTTGACCGCCACTCCAATGGAGAATCGCCTTGAGAATCCCTTTGGGATTGGGTAGATAATCCGGGAAATATCGCAGCAGGGGATAGGCTTCTTCTAAGTGAAAATCATTTAAATCAATTGCCTGACCAATATTAAACGGGGTACGAGTGCGATCGCGAATTAAATCTGAGGGGGTAGCCACGCCAAATAATGCCCAGGTTAACTGTTGATAGGTGGCTTGATTCTGGCGTAATTCGTGACAATACCGAATAAAGCCAAAGAAATCATTTACCGGAAAGGATAAGCTGAGAATCGTATCAATTTCATCGACAAAGATAAACAGTCGGGTTTGGGGAATTTGGGCAAGTATCTCATCCATTAACACCCCCAATTGTTGCACCATCGGCAAGGTTTCCCAGTCTTGCCAGCGTTGTTTGAGAGGAATTTTCCCCAATAGCTGAAGTTTGCTGACAATTGCCAACATAATGCCCCGATACCACTGCTGATGACTCACCTGTTCACTGCCCAGTTGAGTCATGTCTAGATAGACACAGCGATAGCCTTGTTCGTGTAACTGTTGCTGGATTCTGACTCGGAGGCTAGATTTGCCCATTTGTCGGGCATTGAAGACATAGCAGAATTCTCCCTGGAATAGGGCATCATAGAGAAGGCGATCGGCTCGACGCGAAATATAGGTAGCGTTATCTACAGTGAGACTTCCCCCCACCTGATAGGGATTATGGCTCATATTTATGGATGGCTCTCCAGTAATCAGGGTGATAAGTTTTCTTAATAAAAGAGTTTAGCTCCTTGGCTCTGGTCTTGGCTCGGAACGATAGTGGAGAGCACCATTGTAGAGACGCGCCATGGCGCGTCTCTACTCCAGTAATTATCAATTTTTATGCTTTTTATCTTTCTTCCCTTGCCGCCAGTAAATTTGGCTCTCCCTCAAGATTTGATAATAACTTTCTTTGGATTTAAAGGCAACATCATAGTTATCTTGTAAATGCCTTTTTAATGCCGATAATTTACAGTTTTTTGGACAATTTATCCAATGAACAATTTCGGCTTTTTGTGTAGGCGTTAGATAAGCTTTTGATCCCTTATATTTAAGTTTAATGCCGTCAAGTCCTCTTGCGGTGTATTGTCTTTGAAATTTAGCGACAAAACCGATAGAAACTCCTAGTTTTTTGGCTATGTCTTGGTAGCTAATTCCTAATAGTCTCAGTTTTACTGCTTCAGCTCTTTTGCATTCTCTCACATCTTGACTTTTAAAGATAAAGTCGTTCAATTCATTGATTCTTTCTGTTTGAGTAACGTTACTCGTATATTGAAATTTCTGTTTGTGTTCTTCTGGAATAAAAAATTTAGGCTCCATGACAAATTGCAAGGCTAGGTGAAATTGTTCGATAGTATTTAGTAAGCCCCTTTGAGCGGTTAATTTTATTTAATTAATGCACACATTTCTGGGTTTCTGTCCCAATCGGAACAGAAACATACCTTTAACCTTGATTCAAAGGGAATTAAACTGTGTTCACACAGACCCCATCCGACTACTTCATCCGAACGGGGTATTCAATACAAAGCAAGCAATTGGAAGCGATAATGTAATAGTTAGTTACCCTTTCAGTATCCAGACAACGATCGAGCTAATTATTGGTGTCGTCTGTATAGTCAGCCTGAATTTTAAGGCTGATACTTTTAATCTGCCATACGTCTATCAATATATCATGTTCGACTCCGATGAAAAGGTTAGAAAGGTAAGGTATTTATTTCCATGAAGGTCAGAAATGTCATATTTTGAGGTCATTATTTTTGTCTTGACAACTTTGGAGAATTGCTATAACCTAAATAAATTAGGTTATATTTATTATTCCCATAGTTGCCAGAGTTCTTCTCGTAGCAAGTCCATATTATTTGGTATTCAGAAAAGCTAAATACAATCAAATGCAACAAACAGTTGGCGGCAAATACTCAAAACAGGTTCATGGCTATCAATGAAAATACCCAAGATTTTTATAGACAGGCAAAAATTTTGCTGATTGACGATCGGGTCGAAAATCTGAAACCGATTTCAGACTGTTTACGAAATACTGGCTATGAAGTGCGAATTGCCAAGAGTGGTATCAAAGGCTTGAAACTTTTAGAACAGCTAACTCCAGATCTGATAATACTGGATGTCATAATGCCAGAAATGGATGGATTTGAAACTTGCCGTCATCTCAAAACCTGGGAGAAAACCAAAGATATCCCGGTCATTTTTATGACCGCAGCAATGGATACATCGAATTCTGAGGCGAAAGTCAAAGGCTTATCGTTAGGGGCGGTTGATTACATCACTAAACCGATTCAAGTCGATGAGGTATTAGCCCGGATTAAGACTCACCTGCATCTCCGTTTCTTAACCCTGCAACTGCAACAACAGAATATCCGACTGCAACAAGAAATTCGCGATCGCCAACAAGCAGAAGCCGCGTTAGCCGCACAAACGCGACGGTTAGCCTTGCGTTCCGATATCGGATTAGCCTTAAGTCAGGAAACTGAGTTATCGGCGATGCTGTTTCGCTGTACTCAAGCATTAGTGGAACATTTAGATATCAAATTTGCCCAAATTTGGACGCTAAACTCACAGGACAATATCCTGGAGTTGCAAGCTTCAGCAGGATTATACACCCATACTGACGGGACTCACGCTCAAGTCTCAGTGGGTGATTCAATCATTGGTTACATTGCCAGTCAACGCCAACCTTACGTGAGTAATGATATCGCTAATGATCCCAACATCAGTGATCCCGAATGGGCAAGACGGGAAGGAATCCTATCTTTTGCAGGTTATCCCCTGATTGTGGAAGCGGAACTTGTGGGCGTGATGGTACTGTTTTCCCGTCATCCTTTCAGTCAAACCACCCTGGATACCTTAGCCTCTATTACCAATGAAATCGCGGTGGGAATTGAACGCCAACAACTTGAACAAGCCTTGCAAGAGTCCCAGCGCTGGTTAAAGGCAATTAATGAGGCGAATCCGAATATTATCTATGTTCATGATTGGGTAGAAAGACGCAATGTCTATACCAATCGAGAAATCTATGAAATTTTAGGCTATACCCCCGCAGAAATTCAAGACATGGGGAACCAAGTTCTCTCGATGCTGATGCACCCGGATGATTTGGACATCATTTGGGATCATCAACGCCGGATTAAATATGCCCAGATCGGTGATGTGTTTGAGTTAGAGTATCGGATGCGCCACAAAAATGGGGAATGGCGTTGGTTATTTTCCCAAGAAACGGTGTTTAAAAAGAATACAGACGGGACAACTCGACAAACCCTAGGTGCAGCGATTGATATTAGCGATCGCAAACAAATCGAACTTGCATTACGACAATCAGAAACCCGAGAACGACAAAAAGCCCAGGCGCTACAAGCAACCCTAAAACAATTAAAACGCACCCAAGCCCAGCTAATCCAAACCGAGAAAATGTCTAGTTTAGGACGAATCGTTGGAGGGATCGCCCATGAAATTAACAACCCCGCTAATTTTATCTACGGCAATATTACCTATGCCCGCGCCTATTTCCAAGATCTATTAAAACTTGTACAACTGTACCAAAAAACCTATCCCGAACCCACGGCGGAGATTCATCAACTGAGTAAGGAAATTGATTTAGAGTTTCTGGTTGAAGATTGGCATAAGCTGATCCAATCTATGGAAATTGGCATTGTACGCATCGAGAAAATTGTGCGATCGCTTAAAAGCTTTTCCAAATTGGATGAAGCCCATTTAAAACCCGTTGATATTCATGAATGTATTGACAATACCCTATTTATCTTACAGTCTAGACTTAGATCTGAAGGCAATCGCCCAGAAATTAAAGTGATTAAGCATTATGGTCAACTTCCGCCAGTTACTTGTTATGCCAGTCTGCTAAACCAGGTCTTTTTCAATATCTTTGATAATGCAATTGAAGCTTTAGACTATCAACCAAAAACTCGGTCAATTACCATCCAAACTGAACTCTCTAATCCTCACTCTACACTGCCTTCATCTATCATAATTCGGATTAAAGATAACGGAATTGGTATGAGTGACAAGGTAAGTCAGCATATCTTTGAGCCGTTTTTCACCACAAAACCTGTAGGAAAAGGCACGGGGTTAGGATTAGCTGTAAGTCATCAGATTGTAGTTGAAAAACACAAGGGCGAAATTAGCTGTAGTTCGGCTTTAGGTCAAGGCAGTGAATTTATTATTAAAATCCCTAGAATACTAACAACAAAAAAAGACACGTTAGTGCAAAGCGTTAATCGGCATTTAATAAACACTTTTTAAACGGAAGTTTAATAATCATCTCAGTTCCGACATTCAGTTGAGACATACACTCCAACTCACCGCCATGTTGCTTCACCACGATTTGATGGGTAATGGATAGCCCTAATCCTCTGCCTT
The DNA here is from genome assembly GCF_040220235.1 of Coleofasciculus sp. B1-GNL1-01. Taxonomy (NCBI): domain Bacteria; kingdom Bacillati; phylum Cyanobacteriota; class Cyanophyceae; order Coleofasciculales; family Coleofasciculaceae; genus Coleofasciculus; species Coleofasciculus sp. B1-GNL1-01. The sequence continues at coordinate 16,516 of NZ_JAVJTO010000057.1, read as the reverse complement.
GACCGACAGGTTTTGTCGTAAAAAATGGATCAAATATTCGAGGTTTTACACTGTCGGCTATGCCAATTCCATTATCGATAATGCAAATAATTACTTGATAGTTGTTTTGCAAAGTTGTTTTAATTTTAATAGTTGGAATAGTTTGAGGTGAATAATTTTTTTCTATCTCTTTCTCTTTCTTTATTTCTAAAGCATCAATAGCATTATTAAGAATGTGGAGAAAAACCTGATTTAGTTGTCCTGGATGGCATTCAAATGGAGGAAGTTCGCCGTATTCTTTGATGATTTGAATTCCGGGCTGTCTGGCGGAAGTGGTTAAGCGATGTTGGACTAGAAAAAGAGCGCTTTCTATTCCTTCATGAAGATCTACGGGTTTCCGTTCAGCTTCATCGAGCCGGGAAAATTTCCGCAAGGATAACACCAGTTCTCGCAAGCGTTCAGTACCCACTTTCATCGAAACCAATACTTTGGGAAAATCTTGACTCAAAAAGTCAAGATTTACATGGGTTATTTTGTTTTGTAGATGAGGGCTAGGATTGGGATACTCCTGTTGATAGCATTCAACTAGATCTAACAAGTCTTGGGTATAATCCTCAATGTGGGATAAGTTGCCATGAATGAAGGTAACGGGGTTATTAATTTCATGGGCAATTCCAGCGATCATCTGACCCAAGCTGGACATTTTTTCACTCTGAATTAATTGAGATTGAGTTTGCTTGAGATGGTGGAGGGCTTGTGAGAGTTGTTGGTTTAATTGACGCAGCCGCAATCCCGAACGAACCCTGGCTTGCAATTCACTGGGTTCAATGGGTTTTGAGAGAAAATCATCCGCCCCCGAATCTAACCCTTGGACGCGATCGGCAACTTGTTCACGGATCGTGATTAGAATTAAAAAAATGGTGGCTAATTGTGGATCTGCCTTGATCCGACGGCACAGTTCTAAGCCATCGAGTTTTGGCATCATCCAATCGCAGATGATTAAATCAGGTTGAAATTCTTGGGTTTTTTGGAGTGCCGCTTCTCCATCATCCGCTAGCAGAACGTCATGACCTTCACTCTCTAACAACTCTTGGAGAATAATTTGTACGGTTATATCATCATCAACAGCGAGGATTTTTGCCATGGTTATTTGTTAGGAAATGGGCAATGGGCAATGGGCAATAGGGAATAGGGAATAAGGAACAGGGAATTCATGATTGACCATTCATGTTACGGATGTATTCGCAAACTGTAGTCAGGTGTTGTTCTAACTCGCCAACGTTTTCCTGGATAGCGGCTAGAGAACCGGAACGTCCATGGTTTTCGACTTGGGCGGCTAACTCTGCGATCGCCTCCATGCCTAAATTTGCACTTGATCCTCTCAACCGATGGGCTTTGGCATAGATTTGTTCATAATCTTCAGCCGCAATTCCGGTTTGGATATCTTTTAAATCGGCTTCCGCATGTTCGATAAAAGCGTGCAAGAGTCGTTCTTGAGCCGATTTTTTACCGAGGGTGACACGCTGGAGGTGTTCCCAGTTAATTGGGGAAGCGTTGAGGGTTGAGTTAATGTCTTCCTTACCCTCTGCCATCTGCCCTTTGTCCTCTGCCTTCTCGTTTTCTTCTACCATTTGCCCCTTGTCCTCTGCCTTCTCGTTTCCTTCTACTATTTGCCCTTTGTCTTCATCATGTCTAATCTGGGTTGCCCAATACTCTAACCGTTCGCTCAACATTTCCTCATCAACAGGTTTGCTGATATAGTCATCCATACCAACTGCCGAACATCGTTCTCGGTCTTCGGGAAACGCATGAGCGGTTAGAGCAATAATAACCGGATGAGTGCTACCGTAACGCTCAATCAATTTAGTGGTAGTCGCATAGCCATCCAGAACAGGCATCTGACAGTCCATGAGAATGATATCGTAGGATTTTTCCTCGACTAATTCCAGGACAACTTGACCATTGGGAGCGCAGTCGGCGTCATAACCCAACATCTGTAACTGATTAAGAATAACTTGTTGATTGATGGGATGATCTTCAGCTAAGAGGATATTCAGAGGAGTCGCAGGTTGTTTATGAGGAAAATCTCCAGTCGTTGTATGTTGTGCTAGTTCTTCCTCCTGCTGTTCTTTAATCATTTCGGGTGCTACAGCCGCCATTAAACTATCAAATAGCCGTGAGGCTCTCACTGGCTTGAGCAAATAACTCGCCGCTCCCACAGATAGTAATTGTTCGACTTGATCTCGTTGATTCATCGGCGTCATCACCACAGCTTTGGTGTGGCTCAACGCTGAATCAGAGCGAATGGTTTGAATCAGGGACCCATCCTCAATTTGGGGCAGTTGCCAATCACAGATCACCACATCATAAGGCTGGTCAAGTCTAGCGGCTTGCCGCAGGGCATCTAGGGACAGTTCTGCGGAGTTGGCTTCATCAATCCCAATTCCCCAGGCATTGACTAAGTAACGCACCGATTGGCGGGTGGTGCGACTTTCGGAAACAATCAACAATTTAAGATGGGTGAGGGCAAAGGGAGTGGTGGGGGATTCAGCGTTGGTTTGGGTGTCAAATTTTGCCGTAAACCAGAACGTGGAACCTTGACCCACCTGACTTTCCACGCCGATTTCGCCGCCCATCAAATCGACCAACTGTTTGCAGATAGCTAGCCCTAAGCCTGTGCCACCATATTGACGAGTGGTGGAGTTATCAACTTGGGAAAAGGATTGGAAGAGTTTTTCTTGCCCTTCCGGGGAAATGCCCACTCCTGTATCGGACACGGCAAAGTGGAGCGTGGCATTTTTGGAGGTAGCGGTTTCTAAGGTGACATGGATAACCACTTCCCCTTGGGGTGTAAATTTGATTGCATTGTTCGCCAGATTTAACAGAACCTGTCGCAGTCTAGCCGGATCACCTTTGAGTTGTCGGGGGACTTGGCGGTCAACTAAGGTGGCTAATTCTAGGTTCTTCGCTTCGGCTTGAGTCGCTAGCACATCAAGAACCGATTCGATGCAGCCATCCAGGTCAAACTCAATGGTTTCCAGTTCCATTTCTCCAGCTTCTAGTTTGGAGAAATCCAGGATATCGTTGATGATGGTCAGTAAATGGTCAGCACTACGGCGAATTGTTTGGGCATAGTCTCGTTGTCGAGACGTGAGTTGAGTCTGTAATAGGAGTCCCACCATGCCCAAGACGCCATTCATCGGTGTGCGAATTTCATGACTCATGTTTGCCAGAAACTTGGACTTAAACCGTACCGCTTCCAATGCCGCTTCTCTAGCTTCGACTAATTCGTTAATCTGGTCGGTGGCAATGACAATCCCACCCACTTGACCATCAGAAGTGTACCAGGGGTTAATTGCCCAGCGCATGTAAACGATAGAACCATCGCTACGTTCCCAGACATCTTCTGGGTTGGTGATCACTTGCCCGGTGAGTGCCCGTTGATGAATCTGTTTCCAGTGTTCCGGTACATCTGGGATGACGTCGTAATGGCAGCGACCAATGATGGATTCTCCCTCAAGCCCTTGCACCGTGAGCCACTTTTGGGAATGAGCCATATAGCGCATTTCGTTATCAAACATTGCCATTGCCATCGGCGCACTGGTAATGACTTGTTGCAGTTGTCGGCGTTCTCGCTCTAATGAGTCTAAGGTATTGTCAAGGAGTTGAATTTGATCTTGGGTTTTAGTGTAGAGATGGGATTGGGTGCAAGCACTGCCAATTTGTTTAGAAATTGCTTCTAAGAGTTCGATGTCGCTGGGACTCCACGACCAACTGGTGGTGTGGATACAGATTAAATAGCCCAAGGGTCCGGTTTGAGGACGGATGGGAATTGCTGAATAGTGACCATTTTCTAGGATATAGGTTTCCTCTGAAGAGGTAGCAGGATGAGACGAGAAAGGGTTATCTGGGGTGTTTTCTAACCCTGCATTACCTGCATTATCAGATTGACCATTGATCGTGGATACTTTGAAATTAACGGTCTCACCCTTGCGTAACTGAGTTTCTAAGTTACCGGACGTCGCTATCTTTAACTGTCTACATTCGCTCGATAAACCCTCCTCCGTGTACATATATGCAATTCTTAACGTCTGATTGTCGAGCAACCACCCGAAAATGACTCGTTCTAACCCCAGCAGCGATGTCAATTCTTCTAAGGTAGCGGGTAAGGTGCGATCCAGGTCGAGTGAGGAATGAATGCGATTGGTCAAACGGTTGAGCAATGCTTCTTTGGCGGCTTTAGCCCGTGTCATCTCAAAGAGTTTCACCTGTCGCCTAATGAAAAATATGGCAACGAACAAGAGGGCAACCAGAACGATAGCCAGCAAGTTGAGTGACCAGATCGGACTTTCTATTTTCTCATCGTTCATGACTAAGGCAATCGACCAGTTTGCCTCTTCTAGGTGGACATACGCCACGTAAACGGATGCCCCGAAGAGGTTTGCCTGTTGGATTCCCTGTTCTTTGTTCACCATCTGGCTAGCGATCGCGGCTAGATCCGGTTCGGTTGACTCCAGTAAACTGGAATCAGGTTTTCTTTCAGTTCCTAAGGGTTTTTCCTCTGGATAAACAATCGGCACGCCTCTAGAGTTGAGGGCAAAGGCATAGCTACCCTTGCCATGGGATATGTTTTCGACAACTTCTTTCACGCGCTCCATCTCGATCGCACCAACCGTTGTACCGATGGGTCGAGGCGGTTGGGGGGGAAGTGCTAGAATCGGCGCGGCAATGGCAATAATCGGTAATTCGGTCGCCCGACTGATTAGGGGATCAGAGACATAGACTTTTCCCGCCATCGCCTGTTGGAAATGTTGGCGATCTTGAACATTTCCCTGTCCTTCATTGCTGCTTTGAAATGTCCCATCCGCCCTGATCAGGGCAAAGGAGGTAAAATTCCGGCTGCGTTGGACTTCTCGTTGCAAGTACGGTTTAATTTGCGACCAATCCATTGATCGCAGAATTGGGGTACTGGCGATGGTTTCGACTTCAGCCTTGCGCGTGGCTAGCCAGCGATCGATTTCACTGGCTTCGGCTTGCACTGAATTGAGCGCGTTTTGCTTGATGTTTTCTAGGATTAGCTGGCGCACTCCAAAATAGCTGACTGTGGCGACAGCGCCAATCGCCACCGTGGTTAGACCCACTACCACCCAAACTAGAAAATGACGGGGACGCCAAGACTTATGAGGCTGTGCCAACGGTTGCTGGTCATTATCTTGGGAGGTCGTTTCTAGAAAGGGTGATTTGTTCATCATTGGTCAAACGTCAAAACTATTGACTGGGTTTAGCTTGGGGGAAGGGTTGGTCAAGTTACACCCTGCTGAAGGAGGTGTTTTCATCGTCAGCAATTGACTAGAGTTCTCAGCAAGTTGAGGATAGTCTAGGCAAAGGTGTGTTAGCCTCGGTTCGGTTGTTCTCGATGATCCTTTAGTTCTAGTTTTCTTGTATCACATCCGTGTTAGACCTTGAGCGCTAGACATTGAGCTAGGTGCTGTTCGTCGTCGGCGTTTGATTTGCCACGATAAGCTTTGATGCTAATTGTCGGTTATAGGTGCAGTCCTTGCCCTTGGGCTACTAGTTTGATAGTCAGACTCGTTCGGAAATTTATCCGGGCTAACGCAAAAACGACAGGAGTGCAGGCTTTATGTCAGGATCTTAGCGTTGTAAAAGTTCTCGCTAGATAGATAGTAGAGTTAAACCAAACATCTAAAGGAACTCGATCACTTCTCTCATTGTACCTAGTTTTTTATCCTTATCAGCAACTGATTTAAGCATCCCTTTATCTGGATTATTTAGCTCATTTTTAATTGTATAAGGTATAATATTAGCTTGGTGCTGAGTATTTATACTCTTTAGCACTTAAAAGCCGGAATAGGCAACAGCTTAAGACAGGTTTAAGAGTTGAGATTCTAGAGCGTATAATCCTTTCTGAAGGCTGATTTTCATTCTTTCCTTGTCCAATCAATCAAGCCAAATGTCATAAGATAAACTTAAGTTATTGGTAACAAAACCTTTGATGTCAAGTTTCCACCACAATTCACCGTAAGTGTAATGATTTGAGCCTCCATCAAGGACATTGCAGCAGACGATACGCCTGTTCCCGGATTCACGGGATACGCAGGAAAACAAGCAGCGCTTAGACTCAGACGTAATGCGTTTCCTTTGGCAATTTTTATACAAGTTGGCTGGAGTTCAATCCTAACGGGTGTTGTTTCTTGACCCAGACTTACAGTCGCATACCCCTGAGTGAAATTATAAACGATCTCATTCGGAAAGACTTCCGATAACACGGCACAGAGATCAAAACTTGATTGATCAGCATGGCAAAAAACCTCTACCGCGACATCCCCCATTAGATAGAAATCGTCAGTAAACGGGGCTGAAGTATAGGTTAAAACATCAGTGCGGCTATCAAGAGTAGAACGATCAAAGGAACCCGCAGGTATTGCTGCATGACCCCCTAAGGCAGGAACCGGACGCCAGGTATCATGAACAAAAACATCAGTTGCAGCCGATAAGACAGACAATGGATCAGATGATTCCGATTGGGGAATAAGAGTCCCAGAATCGTTTCGCACACTAGCTAAACCCGTGCTGGAAAGACAATAGGATTGCTGATTATCTGACAACCACGTATCAAAATAACGCCATTGATTACTGCCCATTTCAAATAAATAGACAGGCGATTGATGCAACAATCCGCTATCAATTCCCTTAAGAAACTGATCAAACCAACGCACTTGTAACCTATCCACAGGACTTACCGCCTCTATGCCATAATCTCTTGCGCCGACTTTCCGTCCCCAAGGCAGATGCGCCCAAGGTCCCACAATCAAATGTTGGGGAAAGTTACTCCGATTTGCTATTTCTTTATAGAGGCGCAGATTACCCCGGAGATACGGATCAAACCAGCCACCAATATGCAGCATCGGCAAATCTACACCGTCAAGGTTAGGTGAGAGTTTTTGCCAATAGTCTCCAGGTTGAGGATGATTTAGCCATTCATAGTAAAACGAATTCGGCGCGTATTTGCTTAAACTCTCAATAAATTTGGAGGATGGATTATAAAATGGCAAATCGCGAGAGGCAGTATAGAGGATTTGATAGGCAATAGCATCACCCTTTAATCGGGCAGTTTCGGCAGCTAATTGCACCGCCCAGGCTAAATTGGCTTGTAAACAAAATGCCCCATTTTCATACGCCCAATCTGCATATAAATCATACGCCATCATTGCCGGACAAATAGTTTTCAAAGCGGGCAGATGTGCCGATGCTGCATACAGTTGAGTCATCCCCTGATAGGAAAAGCCATACATGCCCACCTGTCCATTGCTACTGGGTAACTGTGACACCCAGTTAACGGTATCAATGCCATCAGCAACTTCGTGGACAAATAGCTGAAACTCTCCCCCAGAGGTTCCCCGTCCCCGTACATCCTGAATCACAACGATATACCCCTGGGCGGCATACCAAGTGGGATGGGCATAGACTACCGTAGACGCGATCGCCCTTCCGTAAGGTTGTCGCATCAGGAGTACAGGTAAGTCTGTATCAGTATCGGGATAGTAAATATCAGCATCTAGACGAATTCCATCGCGGGTTAACATGGATGCTGTTTGTTTATTAATGTTTGTCATTTGTCATTTGTTATTTGTCATTTGTCATTTGTTGTCGGCATAATTAAAACAAAGAATGGTTTATTTATAATATGACAGCCAATCCTCGCGTTACCGTCTGGAATGAGTATCAAGTGGAAAAACAAAAACCTGAGGTTGCCAAGATTTATCCTGATGGAATTCATCACGCGATCGCGCAACATTTGCAATCCTCTGGATTAACGGTTAAAACTGCCACATTAGACCAACCTGATCATGGATTAACTGATGCTATCCTCAACCAAACCGATGTTTTAATCTGGTGGGGACACATTGCCCATGACCAAGTACAAGACGCTATTGTGAATAAAGTCCATCAGCGCGTTTTGTCTGGCATGGGTCTAATTGTATTGCATTCGGGTCACTTTTCCAAAATTTTTAAACGGCTGATGGGTACGTCATGTAGTCTCAAATGGCGTAATGATGGCGAAAAAGAACGACTTTGGCTTGTTGATCCATCCCATCCGATTGCCGCAGGTTTAGACGAGTCCTTTGAACTGGTGGCTGAGGAAATGTACGGCGAGTTTTTTGATATTCCTAATCCCGATAGTTTAGTGTTTATCAGTTGGTTTGAGGGGGGTGAAGTCTTTCGCAGTGGCTGTTGTTTTCACCGAGGCAAAGGTAAAATTTTTTACTTTCGTCCTGGCGACGAACTTTATCCTACTTATTATCAGCCTAATGTATTGCGCGTTATTACCAATTCCATTTACTGGGCAAGTCTTTAATTGTTCATTGGTAATCATCTCCCCCATCTCCCCCATCTCCCCCATTTTCCCCCTTGCTTTTCACGGAATTTGGAAAACCTCTCTCCAAACCTCTCTCCTGCAAGGAGAGAGGCTTTGAATTCTCCCCCATCTTCCCCATCTCCCTCATCTCCCCCATCTTCCCTATTTCCTTGTTTCCTAACACGGAACCACCGCATCAGTGCGTCCCAAGACACGAAAATCTTCCTCATCCAAATTGACAGGTGTACCGCTGCGAATCAGTTCAACAAAATCCTCATTAGGAACCATGAAACATAACGCATATAAACGACCTTGACCTGTATTTATAATTTCATGAATACCCGTTGGTGGCACTAACAAACTATCTCCTGCCCGAAATGGCACATTTTTGCCATCACACCGGGCAATTCCTTCCCCTTTAAGGATAAAAAACATTTCTACAGCAATTTGATGACGATTCGGGGGAGTTTTGCCGCCTTGATCAAAAATCTCCACACAAACAGTTAATGATGAATCCGCGATCGCCGGATCGAAGATAATAGCTAAACGGTTGCTATCCTGGGGACTAATGCGATAGGCTTGGTAGTCCTTGGGGGATTTAATCACGGGAATCATACACCGGGATTCCATAGGTAGTTTCTCCTGTAATTTGTCATTTGTCATTGGTCATTGGTCATTCGTTTTTGATGCAAATCGTTAGTAGCTGCTAACTTTTCCCATTTTCCCTGCCTCTCTGCCCTCTGCATTTTGAATTGTTTACGCTTTTAAAGCTTTAAGAAGTAATTGAGAATCGCTAGTAAACCCAAAACACTGATTAACATTATAAATCGTGGCTTTAAAACAATAATCAGGAGACGTTGTTGCCGCACAATCCTTGAGTAGCACGCAATCATATCCCAGAAAATTAGCATCCTGTAATGTTGCCATGACACATTGGTCAATGTTGACACCTGCAAAGAAAAGAGTGGTTTTGCCCATATTGCGTAAAATACTGTCTAAGGGAGTATCCCAGAAGCCACTCATGCGATATTTGTCAATATAAATATCTTCGGGTTCGTGGTTTAATCCATCCACAATTGCCGCTGCCCAACTATCTTTGGTTAGCACTTTTGCCCCATTTTTGGGCAAGGGATCACCGAGTCCAATTCCTGCACCTGTAGGATTATAAACATGACGCAATCCAGCACTAATATTAAGTAAGTCGGGACGATTTCCCCAGTTCACCCAAATCACAGGAACATTAACCTCTCGTAACTGAGGAAGCAAGGCTGTCAGAGGTTCGATTGGGTTGCGGGCTGGGGTTACATCTACGCCAATATGGGCTAACCAGCCATCAGGATGACAGAAATCATTTTGCATGTCGATGATGAGGATGGCAGATTTGACTAAATCCAGGCGCAGGCTTTTGGTTTCGGTGGTAAGGGTAATCGGGTGAGGGGTTAGGGAGGGGCGAGTCAAATCCGCGATCGCATCATTCACTCCCCAAGCATTGGGGGCTACACCTAATGTACGTAACGGTTGATTCATGGCAGTAATGAATGATAGATATCCCAATAATTGTACTCAGTTTCGATCCACTCACAAGGGGTAATGGATAAGTCATCGCCCTAATGGTCTGATAAATTAGGGCGTTGAGGTGAATTTGATTTTACAAAAATTGATGAAAGCCGCTAGAGATGTTTAACACCCTGTTGTTTAATCATCATCGTCATTGTCGTCATCAGACTCGACTCCATAACCAGGGCTTAAGAATTGACTAATAGTAATGCTTTGTTCCCAAAATTCACTGTTGTCTTGTCCAACTCGTTGAATGTCGATTTCTAATTCCTCTTCTTCCCGTTCACACTCAAAGACATAGCCATTATAAACAATGTGGCTGCTGGCAACTTGATCATTGAGATTAAAGGTCTGTTCATATTCTTGACCATCCGGCATTTCGACTTCACATTCGACGTTGCCATTTGCATCAATTTCTACCTCGATCTTTGTGCCATTGATCGCCACATGTTCTCCTAAGGGCGTATTAATCATAAACTCTTGTTCAATTGGCTGGGTAGTTGTCGTGCAACTGCTGATTGCTAGGCTACTGGAAATGAGCAAACTGGAATAAAATGCTGTTGGCTTCATGGACGTTCTCAGCTTAGGTGTGTTACGGATCACTCAGGCTTTAGATTGATCCGTTACGATACGTTGAAGTATTGGTAATAAAACTTAATAAGCTTTGCCAAAAGACTGACTGTTTGCCCCACTTGCCGGAAAAGTATGATAAAATAAACCTATTTAGCCTACGAGTTTGTCGTCAGTGCTTTAGCGCTTCTGGCACTAAAGTGCCTACTACGAACAAAGTACTGATTTATCACGTTTTATCTGTGAATTGTACAATTAAACAGGTTTTAATCCCGATTGAACCGGACTATACAACTGTCGATGTGCAAATTGAGGCAGATCGGATTGCCACGATTGTTCCTCATTCTGCTGTTAATTCTGGGGAAAGGAATACTACAGTCGATGGCAAAAATAAACTGCTTTTCCCCGGTTTCATTAATGCCCACACTCACTCCTCAGAGATGTGGCAACGGGGTCTGATTCCGCCCTTACCTTTAGAACTGTGGATTGCCCAACTTTATGAGTTTACACCTTTAGAACCGGAACAGGTTTATTTGAGTGCGTTAGGGACAGCCGTAGAAACATTACTGTCGGGTGGGACAACAGTTGTCGATCATTTGGTCTTAATTCCAGGGAAAGAAATGGAAACCGTTGCGGCGGCGGTTCGGGCTTATCAAGATATTGGAATTCGGGCATTTATTGGTCCCTTGATTCAAGATGAATCTCTGTCGCAGGGGATTCCCGATGGGGATGTGAAGCGGGAACATGATGATTATCATAAATCAACCGAGGAAATCCTGGCATTTATGCAGGAGGTGGTGCAGCGATTTCATCATCCTGAATCAGGAATCAACATTCTTGTTGCGCCAACGGGGATACAACTCTGTTCCGATGAACTGTTTGAGGGTTGCATTGAATTAAGCGATCGCGAGAATTTATGTCGTCACGCCCATCTATTGGAAACAAAAGCACAGCAGCAACTAGCGCAAGAAAAATACGGCTGTAGTGCGGTAAGACATTTACAACAACTTGGCTACTTGAGTCGGCGCACCTCTTTGGCGCACTGTGTCTGGTTAGATGATGCCGATATTGGGATTTTAGCCCAAACGCGATCAACTGTGGTTCACAATCCCTTGAGTAATTTGCGCTTAGGAAGTGGGATTGCACCCATTTTGAACTACCGGAAAGCAGAAATTAATGTTACCTTTGGCTGTGATGGTGCAGCGAGTAATGATGCCCAAGATGTCTTAGAAGCGATTAAAATTGGCACACTTTTGCACAATACCACTGATTTAGACTATCGCCACTGGATTACGCCGCGTCAGGCGATTAAGATGGCATCTTTAGGCGGCGCAAAGGGGTTAAATATAGCGGATGAGCTAGGTTCATTGACAATCGGCAAAAAAGCTGATTTAGTCTTATATGATTTGACCAATTTATCTGTATTACCCCGTACTGATCCGATCGCTTCACTGGTGTTAGGGCGTCCGACGAATGTAGTGGATACGGTTTGGGTAAATGGGGAACGAGTCGTTGCAAATGGAAAAATCACCCGCATTGATATCGATGAATTAAGGAAGGAATTATTTGAGCAAAGTGAATGGATGAGTAGTCGTCCGTCTAAAAGCATCCAGCCGTTTGAAGCCCACTATCGTCAAGTAATGGGTTTAAGTAGGTGGACACAATAAAAGCTAACGGTGGAGAACTCGCTTTCGCGAGAAGCAAGCTACGTCCTTCGTAAGGGTTTGAGGCTTGTTTACAAAACTTAGTACAGTGCCGTTTTCTTTTGTCCGACTACTTAGACGGTTCCGAAGACGTGCATCCGATTTGAAACCCAGTAAAGTTAGGATGGGAAGCATTAGTCAAGATTGAGCATGATCACACTTCGGCTAAGAAAATCTTAGAGGTAGAGGAATAGCGGGTATCTTTTATGCAATTACAGACACAAAAACGCTACTACACCCCAGAGGAATATTTAGCACTAGAAGAGAAAGCGGAGTATAAGCATGAATATCGCGATGGGGAAATTGTACCGATTACGGGGGGGACGACGAATCACAATAAGATTGCGTTGAATTTTGCCGCAAACTTGAAGTTTGGGTTAAGAGGGCAAAATTACGATATCTATATCGGGGATGTACGGTTATGGATACCTCGTTATCGTCAGTATACCTATCCTGATGTGATGGTTATTGAAGGAGAACCGATTTACACAGGAACAGGGACAACAACGGTGATGAATCCCTCATTGATTGTTGAGGTATTATCCAAATCGACGAAGAATTATGATTTAGGCGATAAGTTTATTTACTATCGGTCGATTCCGGAGTTTAAGGAATATATTTTGATTGACCAAAGCAAACATCATCTGATGCAGTATGCCAAAAATCATGAGGGTCAATGGTTACTAAGTGATCAGGAATCAGCCGAGGCGGTTCTCGAATTACGTTCAATCGGGTTTCAGATCAATTTGAGCGATATTTATGAAAACGTCAATTTTGCCGATAGTGAGGAATAGAAGTATCGGGGCGAAATGTCGAAAGGGGGTAATTTCGCTCTTCCTAGACATGATAGAACGCAACTCAGTCGGAAAGGGTTGTACCTTATGTCCTTGAAGATGAGCCAATACCCCTGGAACATAACATTTGGCACTTATTCTACCGTGACTGATTTTGCCAAATTCCTAGGCTGATCCACATCTAAACCCCGCCGCGCCGCAATGTGATATGCCAAAAGTTGTAAAGGCATTACTGCCAAAATTGGAGACAGTAATTCTTCAACAACGGGTACTGATAATAAAATATCAAAGGTTTGAGCCGCTTCTGGATCATGCATGGGTGTCACGCCAATTAATCGCGCATCCCGCGCCTTGGCTTCTTGGGCATTAGATAGCACCTTTTCATACACAGTACCTGGCATTGCGATCGCAACCACGGGTACCTTAGCATCTAAGAGGGCAATAGGTCCGTGTTTCATCTCCCCGGCTGGATACCCTTCAGCGTGAATATAGCTGACTTCCTTAAGCTTCAACGCCCCCTCTAAAGCGATGGGAAAATTAATCCCGCGCCCTAAAAAGATGAAATCTTGGGTTTCGGCAAACTCATGGGCTAATTCTTCCAGATAATGTTCCTGACGCGATAACACTAACTCAATCTGGGAGGGAAGTTGACGCAACCCAGCAATAATTTCGGCAATCCGTGACGGGGATAGGGTTTGGCGTTGATAGGCTAAATCCAGAGCTAAACAGTAAAATACCACTAATTGAGTAACAAAGGTTTTCGTTGCCGCAACACCAATTTCCATTCCCGCAAACGTCTCAATAATATGCGGGACTAAATGTGCCAGAGAACTCTCGGAACGATTGGTAATCCCCACCAGTCGCGGCTGATACTCTTGTCCTAAACCAGTGCGCCGTCGTTTTTCCATCTCCAACGCCGCTAAAGTATCAGCCGTTTCTCCTGATTGAGTAACGCCAATGGTGAGGGTATTGCGTGTTAGAGGTGAGGGGGCATAGCGGAATTCTGAGGCATATTGTACCATCGTGGGAATTCCGGCGAGTTGTTCGATCAGGTATTTTCCGACAAGACTGGCGTGCCAACTGGTACCACATGCTAATATCTGGACGTGTTCTAAGTTTTCATACAACGATTCAGGAAGTCCCAATTGTATCGGCGTGGTTGTGGATGCGGTGTCTCCGGCGACTGGGTTTTGATCAGGTATTGGACTACTGCTATCATTTTCTCCCGCAGACCAATCACTGCTAACATAAGCTTCTAAACAGGTTCGCACTACACCCGGTTGCTCAAAAATTTCTTTGAGCATGAAATGACGGAATCCCTGTTTCTCGACTTGTACGGGATTCCAGTTGAGGGTACGGGGGAATTTGCGAAGACGTTCCCCGTTAAAGTTATAGACTTCTGCCCCTAGGGGGGTTAACCGTGCCAGTTCCCCATTCTCTAGGTTCAATACCGCATGGGTGTGGGGGACAAGGGCGGGAGTATCGGAGGCACAGAAGAATTCCCCTTGACCAAATCCCAGGATCAAAGGAGCCTGTTGTCGTGCAACAATAAGTTCATCGGGATAGTCAGCACAAATCACCGCGATCGCAAACGCACCATGGAGTTGATTCACCGCTTGGCGCACGGCGTCTAAAAAGGCATTCGGGTGTTGAAAATCCGGGGTTGAGGGTTCGGGGAGAAACTCGGCAATCAGGTGGGGAATCACTTCAGTATCGGTATCAGAACGGAATTCATGTCCCCCTTTTTTCAAGTCTTCCCGTAATTCCCGATAGTTTTCCACGATGCCATTTTGCACCACGGCTACGCGCTGATGGGTGTCGGTATGAGGATGGGCATTATATTCTTCAGGTTTCCCGTGAGTTGCCCAACGGGTATGTCCAATACCGAGTCGGGCTTGGTTGTCGGTACGTTCCAGTTTTTCTCGTAAATTGTAGAGTTTGCCTTTAGCGCGAACGCACTGAATCTCCCCTTCCCAAACGGTGGCAACTCCGGCAGAATCATAACCTCGATATTCGAGTCGTTCTAACCCTGCCATTAAAATATCTGTTGCTGGTTGCGTGCCGATATAACCAACGATTCCACACATTGAACCGCTCCCTCCTCAAACATGATGCCTTCAACATCTTATGCGATATAGGCTAGAGGGCAACCCATGGGAACGTCAAGAATCATTACCATGGCTTAAGCCAGGTTTAGCCGTGATCAGCTTTTCTTCATAAAACCTTATTCATTCATTTTTCAGAGGGACACAACATGTCGTGTCCCTACTAAATTTGCCTTTTTGTATTCAAATTTACTGAAAAATTGGCAATTTTTAGTAGAGATACAGAAGCATTACCATGCAAGCGACAGCTCGAATACCAATGCCCCTGTATCCCTACAATGATATAGATTGGTTTCAAAACACCGTTAGTAGGCAAGACCCATACTGCGGGTGGTTTCAGCGCCAAGATAAACCCGAACGCTCAAGAAATCGGTCGGACAAGCGGTTTCGCAGCGCTTGCAACCGATACAATCTTCAGTACGTGGAGACGAGGCAATCTGACTAGCTTTACAGCCATCCCAGGGTACCATCTCCAACACATCGAGGGGACAAGCCCGTACACATTGGGTGCAACCGATGCAAGTGTCGTAAATTTTGACGCTATGAGACATAGAATAACGACTCCAAACGAGAATTATCGGTGATTGATTTAGATATCCTCCCCACGCTAACCCTAATTAGGGATAGTCAGGGATTCTAAATGGCATACTGTTTACCTGATGACTCAGGTAAGGTGGTCACAGTCCCAACTTTTGACAAGCCCCCGTTATCCCTTATTCAAGTTAACGGTAGGTTCTGTGACAGTACGCAATCTATTATTGCAGATGGATCTGCTCACACACGGGCGATCGCTCTCGCCGTCTAATCAACGATTATGACAGGAGTATTCTCGCCGATCGCGGTAAAACAGACAATGGATTAAGGCTTAGTTTACCGCAGCACTCTCATCTGTTTGAGCATTAAGTTACAGAACTTCAAACTCTGTAACATTTGCGGGTAATTTAAACCGGACATATAAAGAATAACGGCAAAAAAGTCAAGTACAACTATGTCATCAATCTTAGAAAACAAAGACCAACAACATCCCCAAGAAAAGAGCGATCGCGCTCTAGTGGATCGTCTCTTGGAAATCACAGCAGATCCGACGGATTACCAGTTGACAGAATTGGCGCGATTACGGATTCGTTATTCTCGGTTTCCTGGCGCTAGAGAGATTCAACAGGGGCTTGAACGGATTCTCCAGCAGTGGAATTTGACAGAAGAACAGTTATTTGAGTTAACCCGTCATATCCACAGCCAGGGTCATGTTTACAAGCAACCCAAGTCTGTCGAGAGCCAAGATGACTGGACGTGAAGTACCCCAACTTGCTTTGCTGAAGTTGGAGCTTCCAACTCCTTAAAAACAAGGACGGTCTTATTCGTCTTTGGGATTTCCCGCTTCATTCGCCGATGCCTCCAGAGGTTGCCCTCTATTGGTCTTACTCCGCGTCC
>NZ_JAVJTO010000056.1:0-21413 GCF_040220235.1 Coleofasciculus sp. B1-GNL1-01 | reverse complement strand
CAACGGACGTAAATCTTCCCACACATTATCGGTTCCCGTGACTTGAGAAATTGTGGGCGGAACTCCGCCGCGTCCACTGATGATAAAATGACTGGGAGTTTGGTCAGAACGCCCTTGACAGAAATTGACAAAATCCGGTGGGGAAGCTGGGGGAGGTAATTGCAATAATCCGGTGTCAGGGTCAATTTCTAAGGTGTCGAGTTCCACGACTCCTTGTTCGCCAAATTCTGAACTGGCGGTAATGTCAGAAAGGGGAGTGAGGCGAGGACGAAATTCGAGTCCATAAATTTTGTTGGCGGTGATATCAACTCTCCCGCCATTCCCAAAGAAAGCATTGGCGGTAATATCACTATTTTCCCAGGGAAGTCCGACAATAAAGGGTGAATTAATCCGGATATTGCCCCCATTTCCCCCCGCTTGGGCAGTTCCGGCGGTGGTGGAAATTGAACTGTTATGGCGTAGGAGTAGGATATCGTTGACGTTGAGGGTAATATTGCCACCTTCAGTTGATTCCGTTTCAGCAATAATTAATCCTTGGTTTTCCAGAAAGATATTGTCTGCTGTGATTTGTATGTTTCCTGCATTCCCTGTTGCTTGGGGACTGATAGATATGTCAGGCGCACCAATTATATCGGCAATTTCATCGGTTTTCGCTCTATCCAAACGCCCCGTGGGAATTCTATTATCTACCGCATTACCCGCCGCTACGGTGATTTTTGCCCCATCCCGAACGCTCAAATTTTGGGTATGATTTATGGTTAAATTTCCCGCATCCCCATCCCCAAATGCTTGAGCATACAACCCACTAGGAAATCCTGCTCGTGAAGTCCCACTCAGTTCAATGGATTCCGAATCACGGATGATTAAATTACCACTCTCACCGTCAGCAAATGTGGAAACGGATACGGCGGCACCATCTCGCACAATTAAGCGTCCTCGCTCAATAATTAAGTCTCCCGCATTACCACTACTAATCGTATCTGTAGAAAATCCACTGGGAAATCCATCGGGTGCTGTACCGCTTAATTCAATAAATTCAGAAGCATTTACAATCAAATTTCCCCCATCACCTGCACCAGCCGTTGAAGCTGAAACAACTCCCCCATCTCGGACAATTAATCGCTTGGTGTGAATGGTTAAATCTCCAGCAGCTTCAGTTCCTGCGGTGGCGGTGGATAACATACTCAGAGATAGATTTGCGTCATTTGACGTTCCAATAATTTCAACAGATTCTTGGGCATTTACTGTCAGATTTCCACCTTGACCTACTTTATCCGTTCCAGTAATAATGCCAGCACCATTGGTGATCAATATTGACCGAGCGGATAGGTTAACATCTCCTCCTCTACCCAAAACAAAGGTATCGCTGCGAACGAGTGTGTCACCATCTAGAGAGATGACTCCATTTTTGCTGGTAATGTTGATATTGCCACCGAATGCATTACCCGATGAGGTAATATTACCTGCTTTGATATTACCGTCAGATTCGAGAGTAATGTCTCCTCCATTAGTACCGGAGAAGGCGTCAAGTTCCCCTGCGGTAGTATCAATTACACCACCACTTTCCAGTGTAATATCCCCACCTTCGGTAATAATTGAGCCAGTCTGAATATCATCGGCTGCTGATAAAATTACAGGTCCCCCTAAGCCAGATTTTCCTCGGTTAGTGACACTCAACTGCCAATTTTCGACATCATGCTCCCTCAAACCCCCACCCGTTGCAGCACTAAAGCCAAAAAAGGCTTGTGAACCAACAACATCGGGAAGGTTAATTTGATGGGAAAGCAAAGGCTGGTCTGGTTTGGTTGTATTCTCAGCGATAAAAACGTTGAGTTGATCATTGGTTCCATTGTAGTCAATCCAGACAGTGCGAGAACTATCGCCATCTAAATCAAATGGAGGACTGGCGAGGGGTAGTCCCAATTGCTCATGATTGACAGAACCATCTCTAACTAAAGCAATATGATTGTTGTTAGGATCTGATTGATTATCGTTGGGAGGCTCGGCAATATCTGAATTCTCATAAATGTCAAATTCTATGCCAATGCTGTCAGAGATTTTGGCTTCAGGATTAGAAGTGTCAGGCAATACACTGTAGCCAAGACTGTTTGCACCTTCACCAAGAGCGGTAGCACCACGATAGTCATTATGAACTATAAAGACTAAACCATCAGCCGCTCCCCAAGTCGAATCAGTATTACCATGAAGCCGCAATTTGAATTGAGTGTTGAATGAAGTATTGTCGCTGATAGGAAAAGGTTGGATAAAAAAAACACTACCTACATGAAAATATTCTCCTGGTGTCAGACGAAGAACATTACCCGCCTGTTGAGCATTATTATTGAGTTGAAGATTAGAGACATCAGAAAAGTCAGAAAAAGTGACTGAAGACTCTCCGGCTGTGGAAATATTTCCCACCGTAATGCTTCCGGGTGACGACTGTACTCCAGAAGATGTAAAAATTGTTTCTCCTGTTGATTTAGGCACATTGGGTGTATTTTGCAATTCACTTAAACCCGCTCGTAAAATTAGAGCCGGACTGCTGGTCAAAATGGCAATATCTGGATCTGAACCAGAAAGAGTAGTATCTTTACCTGTAATCCGAATATTTCCTGTGGTAATACTTCCTCTTGACTCAACTTTCAGCGAAACTCCTGTATAATCCCCCAGAACCACATCCCCTTCGGAACTAATAATCGGATCATAGTAACTCTCAAAATTCCCCGGTTCCCCCGCTAAATTTAGAATCGCAAACTGACCCCCACTGGCAAAATGAGCATCCCCAGAAATGACCCCATCACTAATTAAACTCAACTCCCCACCACTCTGAAACGGCGTTCCCGGATGATTCAATGCCAGAATATCAATGCTTTGATTTCCTTGAATATAGAGATTCCCACCAGCATGGGCAATAAACGGAGTTTCTACACTATCCCGCACTCGCACCGTATCGCCAGCCAACAGGATTAAATCTCCAGCCGTGACTAACTGACTTTCTTCTAAAATTAAATTATTATTCGCGAATAAAATAGCTGACTGCGCCAACCCATCCCGCACTGTTGCATCTCCATTCACGGCGGCTATCTCCAGGTATCCGGCGGGGGCGGCTAATTGTCCGGTACTGGTAACTGTTCCGCCAACTAAGCTTAAATTTTTACCGACTTCTAGAGTCCCGGAATTGGTAATCTCGGCTTTTTGAACCCCCCCAACCCCCAGGGCTAATTCATTGTGATGAGAGAAAATTAGGGCGACCATAATTTAGCGTAAACTAAATCTTGCAACCATAGTTTAATCGAGTCATTTACCATCATGAAGAGCAATCTCCTGGAAGCCTTAACCCAAGTGCCAGATTTTCGTGCTGCAAGAGGACGTCGTTATCCTTTGTGGTTACTTCTTTTGCTGGTCATTATGGGAACCCTGAGCGATTGTTTGGGTTATCGTGCTCTGGAAGATTTTTGCCGTCGGCATCACGACGCCTTGGTCACAAGTCTACAATTGCCTCCAACTCGTTTTCCCTCTGACTCCACTTTTCGGCGGGTGATGATGGGAATAGATTTTGCCGATTTAGCCAAAATTTTCAATAGTTGGGTATATAGTACCCTGACTAAGGGAGAACAAGATTGGTTAGGAGTTGATGGTAAAAGTATTAAAACTACTGTCACTAATTATGACCAAGCTTATCAAGATTTTATTAATGTCGTTTCGGTATTCAGCGCTCAACAAGGAATTCCCATTGCTCTCCAACAATTTCACAACAAACAAGGGAGTGAAATTGCTGTTGTGCAGAATCTTCTAGCTGCTTTAGACCTAGAAGGAGTCGTTTTCACTTTGGATGCCTTACATTGTCAAAAAAAACTGTACAGTTAATTATCGAAGGTGGCAATGATTATGTGATTGCTGTTAAGGGTAATCAAAAACGTCTGCATGAACAAATTAAGCTCACTACTGAACAAACGTCACCTATTAGCCTTGATATTACCACAGAACGCCGAAGTGATCGCCTTACGACTCGAACAGTCTCGGTTTTTGATGACCTGAGTGGCATCAGTCGTGATTGGGCAGGTTTGCAAAATTTAGTTAAGGTAGAACGCCTTGGTACACGAGCAGGTAAACCCTATCACCAAATAGTATACTACATCAGCAGTCTGACGACCAATGCAGCACAATTTGCCCAAGGTATTCGGGGTCACTGGGGCATCGAGAATCGTTTACATTGGGTGAAAGACGTGGTGTTAGATGAGGATAATTCTCGGATGAGACAAGGTAACGCTCCCGCTAACTTTTCTATTATTCGTAGTTTAGTATTAACGATCTTACGCTACAATGGATATTCATCTATAACCACTGGAATTCGCCTGATTAGTCATAACCTAGAACAAATTTTTCAGCTAATAGGAAATGTGCCGGCTCGCGTCTTTGAGCCCAACCCTAGAACCTTGGTGGTAACAAGCTCCTAGATGAGTGCTAGTTAAAAGAACGATCGCGTCTTTGAGCCCAACCCTAGAACCTTGGTGGTAAGAAGCTCCTAGGTGAGTGCTAGTTAAGAGAGCGATCGCGTAAAGTAACTATGTGTTCTAATGGTGTTCTTCTAGCCCAGAGTCGTCTTGCCGTCTGAATAGTCCTGGTCGCCCTAATTTTCTCTCATCACTGCGGAATTAGCCCTGCCCCCAACCCCCCCTTGCAAAGGGGGGGCTACTTCACCATATTGCAACCCCAAGGGAACATTAATAGTGAGTAATGGCGGCGCTTCTGGATTGGTTGCACTAAATGTTGTGCCATTCTCAAATACCACCCCATTCGCTGTACTCCCAATAAAGGAACCCCGGATATCAAGTTGGGCATTTTCGCCAAAGAGAATTCCATTGGGATTGATGAAAATTAAATCCGCCCCACCATTGACGCCTAATGTTCCCAAAATGTCCGAGGGATCAGTTCCCGTCACCCGACTAAAAATGGCTTCGATTCCGTCAGGGTTGGCAAAATAAACCCGTTGTCCTTCGTTAATATTAAATTCTGAAAAGCTATGAAATAAGGCGGAACCTCGGCTAGCGCCATCCTGAATTAAATCGGCGGTTACTCCATCAATAACCACGCCATTGGGTAGGATTGAGGATTGTTCAGCGCCTAATGTAGAATCGGGTGTAATCTGGGCGAGGACAGGGTTACAGGGGATGAAGAGGAGGGGAGCGATCGCGCACCCATAGCCTATACGCTGTAAGCTTTGATTGATGGTCAACATAGCACCCTCTGGATTTGAAGTTTAGGTCATTCCTAACCTGATATTTATTTTATTGTGTTTTGTGTCCTGTGTCCTGTAATCCTGTAATCCTGTAATCCTGTAACCTTGTAACAACTTTGTAGGGGCGAGTCGCTGCACTATCGTGACGGGGAAAGGCATTAATTTTATCGACTCGCCCCACTATCGTGACGGGGAAAGGTATTAATTGTATCGACTCGCCCTCTTCTTGGGTTTACCTGTTGCCAACGATAACTCGGTGGGTTACGGCGGATAGGAAATTAAAGGGTTTGGCAAGTCAATTGAGTACCGCCTAACCCACCCTACGGATCTACGGGGTACGGTTGATCGGGGTCTATAGGACGGCACATTTTTCCATGATATAAAAATAACTAAATTTTGGCAAAAAGTCAAGGATGATTCATTTTTTTAGCTTGGCTTCTAGGTTAAGTTTTGAATTTCCTTAATACTCAAGCCAGTTTTCTGACTAATTGTTTCAATATCTAACACATCGAGGAGTTCCTTGGCAATCGCCATCGCTTTTTCCTGCCTGCCTTCCTCTTTTCCTTCCTCTTTTCCTTCCTTTTTTCCTTCTAGTTTAGCTTTGCGAATTGCATTGTAACTGTCTTGAATGAAAAGCTCTCGCTTCTCTAGGGCTTCTAATTCTCGCTTGGTTAGTTTACTCTGTCTGGCGATGGTAAATGCTTGTTTAATGGCGGGAATTGTTCCCATTGGCGGCGGCACGTCTTTTAAGGTGTTGGCGAATTTGAGAAAGTAGAGCCATTTATCAGTTAAGCTTTCTGATTCCTCCAGGGTTTTATTGAATTTGGGTAATTCGACAAAGACCAATTCAATATCATCGGTATAATCAGTTAACTCTTCCTTTTCCTTGAGACAATAGCGAGAGATTACTTTGGCACTATCGGCGAACATCTCAAAGTCGGTAATGGTTAAGGCTATCACCGGATTCAATAAGTTGTAATCTTCCCCGACTCCTAATTGAATGGAAAAGGCTTTGGCGGCATTATACAGGACTCGTTTCTCAAAACCTAAAACGTTGAGTACCTGCATTTCAATGATGACGGTTTTGTTTCCAGTGATGACGGCTTTCACATCTAAATAGGAATCCTTAATTCCCTGGATGCGAGGCGATTGGTAAGGGTCAAGGATTTCTAGGTCTTGAATTGTCTCCTGTTCCTGATACAGGATAGCATTCAGGAAACTAATCAAAATTTCCTTACTTTTCTTCGAGCCAAAAATCTTCTTAAAGGCAAAATCAGTTTTTGGATTAATAAACGTCATCAATCAACAACCTCCCTTGGCTCTAATGACCCTTTTATCATTATCCCCGATCACCTGGTAATCCGGTTACCCTGTAGGGAATTGACTGAAATCTGGTCAAGTACAGGGTTACAGGGGATGAAGAGGACTGTTGCGATCAGCTTAGAGGCGTGCGCTTCGCGCGATCACGCTTCCATATACTATACGCTGTAAGCTTTGTTTGATGGTCAACATAGCACCCTCTGGATTTGAAGTTTAGGTCATTCCTAACCTGATATTTATTTTATTGTGTTCTGTGTCCTGTGTCCTGTAATTCTGTAACCCTGTAACCCTGTAACCTTGTAGGGGCGAGTCGCTGCACTATCGTGACGGGGAAATCCATTAATTTTGTTGAGGAATCCTCGTTGATTCATCTGTTGCAAAGGATAACTCGGTGGGTTACGGCGGATATCTATTTAAATAGTTTGTTTCGTGAATTGATTACCGCCTAACCCACCCTACTGGACTGACACAGCTAAAATTGTGGAATAGATTTTACCGTTAAAATGGGCGCAAGTCTTTGCGCCCCTACAATTCTAATCCACCAAATAAGGTGTGCCACGCCACTACGGTAAAGGGAAAGGCATTAATTTTATCGACTCGCCCTCTTCGTTGGTTCACCTGTTGCAAACGATAACTCGGTGGGTTACGGCAGATCAATCATTAAATGGTTTGTTTTATTTATTGAGTACCGCCTAACCCACCCTACGGAGTTACGGGTTGAGGGTTGATCTGGGTTTATAGGACGGCACATTTTCCCATGATATAAAAGTACCTGAAATCAGAAATAAAGTCAAGCGCTAATTCTATTTGTCGATAACACAGCAGTTAATCAGACATAATTTTTTACATTAAAGAACAGATAGCATCCCCAAAGGCAACTCTGACACCCCCTTCATCGGCTGGCGTTCCGGCGCTGTTTATGGATTTGTGGCGATATCCACGCATTCTGGCAGAAGACAAAATTGTATAACTTTACGCCAATTAATTCATCGTCCAACACTTCACAAACCCCGAATTAAAAATAAAATGAAACCTAAGACAACCACTGAACTCATCTAATTCAGCCTGACTCAACGATGCAATTAAGCTCAATTAACCTCCCCAATTATTTAATCCGACTGGGGCTATGTCCACCAGAAAAGCAAAATCAGCTCATTATTAAACCCGTTGCGGCGAAAAACTTTAACCTTTTAGTCACCTTACCCGACGGGAAAAAAGTCCTAGTTAAGCAAGAACGGTATAATCAGGACGGGAAAACAGCCGGAGAATTTGGACAAGAATGGCGGATTCAAGAGTTTGTACAGCACTTTCCTGAACTTGCTACCCTTCACCCCTATCTACCCCAGATACTGCATTTTGATCCGGGGGAATCAATCATCATATTCCGCTACTTAGACGAGTACCGCGACTTAATGGAATTCTACGCCGAAGAGACAATCTTTCCGAGTGCGATCGCGGCGTCTATTGGTACTACCCTGGCGGCTATTCATCGCGCCACATATAACCGGGACGACTATCGGAACTTTTTCTCACAACCGTCTCACTCTCTCCCCGAAACCGTACCCAACCTGATTGGCGGATTAGAACGAATCACCCCAGACATCTTTGGGCTGGTTCCCGTCGATGGACTCAAATTCTTTGCCCTCTATCAACGATACGACAGTTTAGGCAACGCGATCGCAGAACTCGGCAAAACCTTCACCCCCAGTTGTCTCACCCACAATGACCTAAAACTCAATAATATCCTGCTGTCTAACCACTGGGAACAATCGCGCGATCGCAGAGTACGATTCATTGACTGGGAACGTTCTCATTGGGGAGATCCAGCCTTTGACGTAGGAACTCTCATCGCTAGCTATATCCAAATTTGGCTGAATAGTTTAGTCATCAGCAACGCCCTGAGTCTCGAAGAATCCCTGCGGTTAGCCACAACTCCCCTCGACCAACTGCAACCCTCAATTGCCAGCTTAACCCAAGCCTATTTCCACAGCTTCCCCGAAATTTTAACACACCGCCCCACCCTCTTACTTCAAATCATCCAATTTGCAGGTTTAGCCTTAATTCAACAAATTCAAGCAACAATTCAATACCAAAAATCCTTTAGCAACTCAGGAATCGCCATGCTACAAGTAGCCAAAACCCTACTCTGTCGTCCCCAACAATCCATCCCCACTATTTTTGGCACCACAACACCCGATCTAATACCCCCAAACCCCTCCCCCAACTCCCCCGAAACCCTCTGCGCCCCTCTGCGTTAACCTCTGCGTTCCTCTGCGTTAAAAAAATAAAATCATGCAACTCCTAAACATCCCCACCCCACAACCCACCCATTCCCTACTCGACACCTTACAAGACATCGCCAACACCATAGAACTCAAAGCCAACTTTTGTATCCATCATCCCAACTACAAACCCTTTGAACTACCCGAAGAAATAATTAACCGTCTCCAGAACATGCCCTCAGACATCCAACAACGCTACTGGAGTCTGCAACTGCGTGGCTTTCTCTACGGAATCTACTACAATCAATCCCTAGAAAATAGCCTCGCCCTGAATACCGATAACTCAGCCTTACCCCTCGACCTAGAAAACAATACCCTTTTAGGATTAGACTTAAACTTCTATCAACAGTTGCACGATCACAATCAAGGAAACGGTTACTTTGACCCCGGTTGGTTCGTCCTCAAACAGGAAACCGATAACACAATTGTCGTCAGCAAAGGCAGTTTAAAGCTGCATATTGAACCCCAACGCCATCTCCACCCCAACCAAGCCGCAGCTATTGGGGATACCGTAGCGATTCGGATGCCCAAAAACCTGATCCAAAACGGATTTTACATGGCAGTAAGTAACGCCGGAAGCCAAGCTGAACCCACCGTCGATCATCCCTCAGAAACCGTGCGAATTTACTTTAACCTCACCCCAGACGGGGCGGTTTCTGTCATGGATAGCCTAACCCAACAGTTCAACGCGATTAACCTACCTTTTACCTTTAAAGTCCTGTATAACCCCGCCGACTACGAACGTTATGATTCCGGGGTTTTCTACTTCGATAAACCCAATTACCCCACAGTTCGCCAAGTGTTGCAGGTGATCTATGAAGAAAATCAAGCCCATTTTAAACCACAAGTTCCCCTATTTACCAAAGTCCTCGCCCCCGGATTAGGATTAGCCGAAGAACCCGATACCAAGTTTGGCACACAAGAAAGTTTTGGCATGAACCGCTGTCAACTGGTTGCTAATGGGTTACTAGAAGCTTGGCAAAACGGTGATAACTCCCCAGACGGACGGATGCAGGCAATTCTCCAACAGTTTTCCCTGTTTGGGATTGACATAAACTGTGCCTATCTCAACGCCAATTCTGACGATAATTATACACCTTTACTGAGTTCGCAATAAGCGCTAAAGCGCTTACTACAAACTTACGACAAAATCGCGCCATTTCCCTTAACATCATGCAAATAACAGACATTGCTCCCTCAGTTATCAAACCCGCCGTTAAAATTCCTAATTTTCCCGAATCTAACTTTTCATTTTACCGCCAATTAGGACGGACTGATTTAACTGTTAGTTGTTTAGGATTAGGCGGGGGTGGTGGAATTTCGAGTCAGGATACACTATACGCCTTTGACCAAGGAATTAACTACTTTTTCTATTCCAGCGACTTACACCACCATATTTATAGTTCCATGGCGGATGCCCTGCGTCAATTATGTAGTCGCAAATCATCGGTGCGGGAGAACGTCGTCCTAGCAACAGTGACCTATATCAAGAATCCCGAAGTCGCACTGGCGGCTTTATTGGATCAGTTTGTGGAACTAAAAATTGACTATATCGATGTATTGTTTTGGGGATGGATTGGTGCGAATGATGGGCAATTGTTTAAGGATTGCTTGCAGCTTTCCCCTGATTTACGCGGTAAAAATTCCGTTTATCAGCGCACGATTGAACGATTTTTTGGCACATCGGAACGGCTTAAGAAAATGGGTGCGGTGCGTTATATTGGCGCATCCTTCCACGATATGAACCTGGCGCAGCAGTGGTCAAATAGTCCCTTATTAGATGTGGTCATGGTGAGACATAATCTGGCACACCGTTCTGCCCAAAATCAGGTGTTTAATCGCTTAGATATCCGAGATAATAACCGTCCTGGGATTGTTACCTTTAAGTCTACCGGGTCTCATTCCGGTGCGCTTTGGGATGCGCCTGCGGGGTTACCGGAAGGATGTTGGCAACCGTCTGTACCCGATTTATATCGGTATTCCTTGAGTCAGAACTGTGTTGATGTTTGTTTGACCGGATTGCGGTGTCGGGAGGAAATTGATGCGGCGATATCCGGTGTGCAAAAGGGTCAGTTAACCCCGGAAGAAATTGATTATCTCAATCTTTATGGGGATTTACATCGCCATCGGCTTTCTGTTTCCGATATCTCACCAGAACGCTTAATTTATCGAGATTAGATTCACAAAAAGTGACAACCGATTGGGGTAAAAATGCATACTTTGCCCTGTCATAAGATGTCATTCTGAACGCAGCGACAGCGGAGTGAAGAATCTGGACAGATGCTTCGCTTCTACCACCAATGACTAATAAAAAAAGAGGAAAATCATGCCAGAAACACTAGAACAATTCACCTTACCCGAAGTTACCCCCGCAACAGATCAAGACATTCTTGCCTATTTACGCCATTCTTACCAAATCGCGCAAATTGCAGCAGCGGCGGAACAGAATGCGTTAATTGTGGCGGTTTGTCAGCAATTAGGGATTACGGTATCTGAGGAGGAGTTACAAGCCGCAGGAGATGCATTTCGCCAGGAGAACAAACTG
The DNA here is from genome assembly GCF_040220235.1 of Coleofasciculus sp. B1-GNL1-01. Taxonomy (NCBI): domain Bacteria; kingdom Bacillati; phylum Cyanobacteriota; class Cyanophyceae; order Coleofasciculales; family Coleofasciculaceae; genus Coleofasciculus; species Coleofasciculus sp. B1-GNL1-01. Next base: position 10,027 of record NZ_JAVJTO010000056.1, on the reverse strand, counting down.
CTGGGAACATCGGAAACCTTAGCCTGGTTAGCACAACAGCGCATTGCTGTAGAAGATTGGTCTCAGGGAGTGCGGATATCGCTGCTGAGGCAGAAATTGAGAGAACATCTGTTTGGTGAAAAGGTTGATGCTCATTATATGAGCGATCGCGATAATTATAAACGGGTGGCGCTGTCTCAAATTCTGGTACGGGATTTGACAGAGGCGGTAAAAATTACCCAGGCGCTTCGTGAGGGGAAGGTTTCGTTTTGTGTCTTAGCGTTAGAACACTCGAAGGGGAAGCAGTCAAAGGAAAATGGCGGTTTTGTCGGAGTGCGATTTTTGGCAGAATTGCTACCGGAGATTGCCCATGCTGTATCTGAGGCTGTAGACGGTGAGGTGATTGATCCAGTTCAAACGAAGTTAGGGTATCACATTCTTCGAGTTGAGAAGTGGTTTCCGGCTGAGTTGGCTGAAGTTAGGGAACAAGTGTTGGAGTCTCTGTTTCAGGGTTGGTTAAGTGCGGCAAGTTACGTTGATATGAATAAAAAATAGTCTCACGCTAATGGCTATCAAAGTTAAAAAAGTTAAATAAATGATAAGTATTAATGCCTGCCTATTGATCGAGTTATAGGCAGGTGTTATTTTAAACTCTTAATCCATTTAATGGGGACAAAATTATAACTAATTTATACATTAAATTCATCCGAAATAAAACTCAATGCGCCCAATTTTACTGTTTATATTTTTATTCATTAAACCAAGCTCACATTAACTCTACTCAAAAAAATATATTTAAGTCTTTATTTTCCTGTTTTAATATTGCATAAAAACAGGAAAATAAGTAAACTAATAAAAGAGAATAGTCACAGTCAAGATGACTATTTTTAATGCCAATTTCATTTTGAGGACAATTCAATGGCAACAATTCAAATTCATAACTTAACCCCTGCTGGTTCTGAGTTATTTTCAGATTCTGAGAGCTATCTAAGTGAATTATCAGATAATGAACTTGCAGAAGCTTATGGGGGAAAAACTTGGATGGCTAAAACATTTATCTCTTCACCAAAGTGTGCAGTTGCTAGTGCAGTAATTACACTTATAAGTGTAGCAACTTATGGTGCATATCAAGGGTGGAATGCTGCTTAAATTTTAATAATTAAAATCCGGAAAATAAGCTTAAAGTTGGTTGGCAATTTCGGCTTAATCATGTAGCTATTCCGGTTTTTAAGCATCTACTTGATTCCATCAGAGCAAAACATCTGAAATAAATGTCTGGAGGTTATAATGTCTACAATTTGCATCAAGAATCTTCGTCCCACTGGTAGCGATCTCCTGTTTGATTCTGAAAGTTATCTTTCTGAATTAGTGGAAGAAGAGCTTGATTTAATTCAAGGAGGTACAGGTGTACCAACAGTAACACACACTATGATGACCGGTACATACTGTGCTGCGGTTTCTATTTTGAACCAGACTCCAAACGCTTACAAAGTAAGCTACAATGTCAGCTATAATCTTGGTAAACGATTCAAGTAAGTAGTGAGACAAGTTTGAACCTGTTTTAATAGGTTTTAGCTTTGAGCCGGGAATTTATTTCCCGGCTATACCAGTTAAATTAGTGGTAACCCGTAGGGGCGCAAGGCTTGCGCCCTATCAACGTGGGATATTTTGTCAGGAAAAGAGGGTGATCAGATTAGATGCAATTATTATGAAGAGGTAGGAATTTGATCGCCGAAATTATCAGACTGTCGAGCGACAGCCAAACGCTCTTTGTAAAACTCATCTAATGCGGCGCAAAACCTACCTGATTGTAACTGAATCCCTAAAGCATCAATGACGGCTAGGAAATCCAGAAAGGTAGCATTGTTATAGTTTTCCTCTTCATAAGCTTTGATTTGGTCTTCCGTGCGATCGCACAAATATGCCAGTTCCTTTTGTGTCAGTTTAAACGCAATCCTGGCTTTAATTAAAAGCGTTGATAGTTTGTTGGTTCCCACCTTCGTAAATCAATAGCAACGATTCCTTTTGGATTTTCACCTCGATCACGCTGAAAAAACTCTATTGACATTGTACCCTCATCATCTATCGGGTAAGATTTGAACCTGTTTTAACAGGTTTTAGCTTTGAGCCGGAAATTTATTTCCCGGCTCTCAAGTGAACGGTTAAGTTAACTAACGATAGCGTTGGGTTTCGTTCCTCAACCCAACCTACTATCTGATATTCTCTCTACTACCGGGTAAGATTTGAACCTGTCTATTTTATGGATTTGTATGCTTTGAAACCCGCGCAGGCGGGTTTCGTTTGTGTAGCTGCGGTTACCCTTCGGGAAGCCGCTCCGCGTCTACAACCGCCCAGAACGGTTAAGTTAACTAGGATTCGCCCATATTCGTCACCACCTCCACCTCCTCAACCTGTCGCTTCAGCCACCCTTCAAACAACTCTGAAAGAATCTGATAACGCAGCTTTTCATCCAACTCTGGCTGAATAATCTCCTCCACTTTAATCAAATGTACCCCCTTAGACGTGACAATTGGCTTCAACACCTCCCCTGGCGTCGCCGCAAACACTTTCGCCGAAATCTCTGGTTTCATTTGCTGGCGTTTAACCAATCCTAAATATCCTCCCTTGCGCCGTAATTCTTCCTCCTGAATATACTCCTGAGCAATCTCCGCAAAATTGGTTTCTGCTTCCTGCAGTTCATAAAACAACTCTAGGGCTAAATCTTCATCATCCAAAACCACTTCATACATTACCGCCGCTGCATAGTCTAACTGATGTTCATAAAACCAGGGTTCTACTTTATCGCCAAACAAATGTTGGGCTAATTTCCCAGAAAGGACATTGATATAAACCATTTCTTCAAAATCATCCAAAGAAAGGGCAAATTTTTGCAGCCACGCCCAGGTGTCATCTGCATTGAGCAGTTTATTCATGAATCGCATTTGATCGGCGGCTTGTTGTAATTCGGTGATTTCAACTTGGATACTGGCTTCAGTCGCGGCTGAGTTAATCACTTTGCGGGTGATGATTCCTTCGATAATTGTGGGAATCTGACAAGCGAGTTTGAGGTGATGCAGGATGTCTTGGTTGGTAATTGTGATGGCTTGTGACATGATTTTTCTCCTAAGTAATTAGAGTTTTTGGAATGAAAATGGCTGGGGAGTTAATACGACTTGGAAGCCTGTATTGAACATCCGGAGATCCCCCCAAACCCCCCTTCAAAAGGGGGGCTTACTCTTCCGCCGTTTGACAATAAGCAAAGTATCATTGTGTTTCTCCTGTACGATAAGCTGTTCAGCATTTAAACCTTAATATCAATAAGGGCGAAATCCTTGCCGTAGTGCGAGCATCTTGCTCGCTAAATTGGGCATCTTGCTCGCTACATTGAGTATCTTGCTCGCTACCCATTCCCAATTTAAATGCATGACAGCTTAAAAGCGAAGCATCCTTTGGTCTCCCCCTTTTTAAGGGGGACGGAAGGGGGATATACAAGGTGCTGGGGGGTTAGGTTTTATAGCACTAAAGTGCTTACTACGAACTTGGGTTTTATGGCACTAAAGTGCCTACTACGAACTTGGGTTTTATGGCACTAAAGTGCCTACTACGAACTTAGGTTTTATGGCACTAAAGTGCCTACTACGAACGAGCGTCAAAGTTCTAATCCTCCTTTTTGTAACTTCTTAAATGGGTCAAGAATAAAGTCAATAATCTTACGCCGCCGCACGATTACTTCAGCCGTGGCTGTATCCCCCGGTTTCAAGTCTAAACATTGATTTTTGGTGGGAATACAGGTCTGATTTAGTTCAATTTCTAACTCAAAATTGGTCACTTGACCCTGGGCGGTTTCGGTGACTTTAGAGGTAGGCGATTTGCGAATTAGTTTGCCCTCTACCACACCATAATCCTGGAAGGGATAGGCATCAAATTTCAGCTTCACCTCCATTCCTTCCTGTAACGCCCCACTTTCAGCCGTGGGCATTTGGGCTTTGAGAATTAGGGTGGAACCCTGGGGCGCAATCTCGGCAATTAATTCTCCCGGTTGTACCACCGCCCCGACTCCTTTATCGGGTAAACCAAAGACGGTACCGCTTTCGGGTGCTTGGAAGACTCGCTGCTTGAGTTCAATGTCTTTGGCGGCAATTTGGCTTTCGCTTTGCTTGATTTCAGCCTGGAGTGTGGTAATCTGAGTTTCTAGGTTCTTGAGTTGTTCCTGTATTTTCAGAACGGCTAGTTTACCGGAATGAACCAGGGTATCATAGCTTTTTTGTTGCTCCTGTAGACGCAGTTTTGCCTGCTCAATTTCGGCTTGGGTTTGATGGAGAATTCGGTCATAACTGCCTTGTTGTTCTTTGAGCCGTAACTGGGCTTGGGAAATGTCAGATTCGGCTTGAACTAAGCGTTCTGTGTTGACTTTGACCAGGTTTTGTGTTTCAGTAAAGCGGTCAGTAGAAATAGCACCAGCATCAAAGGCGTTACGGTATCGTTGCACTTTATCTTTTGCCTCGATTAAGTTAACGTGGGCTTGATTGTAGGCGGCTTGACTGGAGGCGATGGCTTGTTTGGCTTGGTTGACTTGTGCCAGTTTTTCCGCTTTTTCTAGGGTGTAGGTATTCGCTAGGGCGTTCAGGTTTTGTCTGGCTTGTTCAATTTGAGACTGTTTTTCTAGTTCTTGAGATTGGTTTTGCCGCTGCTGGGTATGGAGGGCTATGTCTAACTGATTTTTGAGGACGGCTAACTGATTTAGGCGATTTTTTTGACCGTCTAATTGACTGCGAAGTTGCTCAATTTCTGACCGCACGATGTCGGATTCGAGGGTGAGTAAGGTTTGTCCAGTTTTGACGCGGTTTCCTTCTGCAACGGGGAGGTTAATAATCGTACCACCGACAGAGGATTCCAGTTTCACAGTGGGTTCTTTGGGTTCTAATCGCCCTCTAGCACTTCCGGTTTCTTCGACTTCAGTTAACATTGCCCAAGGAAGTGCGATCGCGGCAAACAAAATTAAGAAATATAACAGTCCTCTTGTCCAAACTTGGGGTAAGGTATCTAGCAGTTCTTTTGTAGCATAAGACCAGTCAGAGGGCGGATTTTTTTGGGAAACGCAGAGGTTCGCAGAGGTTGGCGCAGAGGTTCGCAGAGGGGTGGGAGTTTGATTGGAGTTCATGATGTAGAGATGGGCTTTTGAAGTGTCTGATGAATGACGAATGACGAATGACAAATGACGAATGACAAATGACGAATGACAAATGACGAATGACGAATGACGAATGACGAATGACAAATAACAATTATTCTGTCCGATCCATTTGTTGCTGATTCAGGTAATAATAATGACCGCGTTTTGCCATTAATTGCTGATGGGTGCCACTTTCGACTAAAACCCCTTTATCCAACACTAAAATTAAATCCGCTTTGCGAACTGTAGACAGGCGGTGGGCAATAATTAACGTGGTTCGTCCTTGGAGAATTGTGTTGAAGTTAGTCTGAATAATTCGTTCCGATTCAGCATCTAAATGAGACGTGGCTTCATCTAAAATAAGTAAGCGAGGATTACCTAATAACGCCCGCGCGATCGCGAGTCGTTGTCTCTGTCCTCCGGATAACATTCCGCCCCCTTCCCCTATCTGGGTTTCATACCCCATGGGTAGCTTTTTTATGAACTCATCCGCCCCGGCTTGTTGGGCGGCGGTGATGATTTCGTCCAGGGTGGCTGAGGGATGACCAATGCTAATATTTTCCCGGATGGTGCTACCAAAGAGGAAGGTGTCTTGGTCTACAACGCCGATTTGTTGGCGCAGGGATTGGAGGGATAAACTGGTGATATCTTGCCCATCAATTAATACCTTGCCATCCGTCGCCGGATACAGTCCTAAAATTAACTTGGATATCGTGGTTTTCCCGGAACCACTGCGTCCAACTAGGGCGACGGTTTGACCGGGTTTGACGGTAAAACTCAAGTTTTCTAGGACATTAATATCGCTTTCAGGATGATAGCGGAACGTCACCTGATCAAACTGAATCTCTCCCTTTAACTCTGGTAAACTTTGCCGCACTGACGCCTGTAAATTTTCTTCCGGTTCGGTATCAATGACATCATTAATCCGCTCAACCGCAATAATCACTTCCTGTAACTGATTCCAGAGTACGGTTAATCGTTCAAAGGGCGTAATCACGTTGCCGATTAACATATTAAATGCCACTAATTGTCCAATCGTTAGTTCGTTTTGAATCACTAACCAAGCGCCAAACCAGAGTAATCCTGTCGTCACCACGGTTTCTAAAGTTGAGCTAAAAATTTGCAGGCGGTTGCTAATAATCTGCCCAGAAAACATCTTTTTCACCGATTGCAGTAGATGTTCTTCCCAGCGCCAACGCACGGTTTGTTCTACCGCCATGGATTTGACGGTGCGAACCCCAGTGAGGGATTCAATTAGATAACTATTTTCTACCGCAAAGGCGTTAAATATTTCTCTGGAAATGCGGCGCAGGAATGGGGTGGCAATTAGGGCAAGTAGGATAAAGGGCGGGACAATCACTAATGCCAATAGCGCCATTTTCCAGCTATACCAAAACATTAACCCCACGTAAACAAAGACCGTGAGTAAGTCGAGTAAAATGGACAAAGCTTCCCCGGTGAGAAAACGCTGAATCTTCTGGTTTTCTTGCACCCGTGACATAATATCCCCCACATAACGGGACTCGAAGAAGGAAAGGGGGAGGCGGAAGGTATGGCGAATAAAGCCGACAATTAGGGCTAAGTTCACCTTATTCGCGGTATGGTCTAATAAATATTGCCGCAATCCGGTCATAGCGACACGGAACAGACCAAAAATTAGCATCCCTAAACCAACAGCCGTTAAGGTGAGGTTGCTTCCTTGGACAACCACGCGGTCTAATAGGAGTTGGGTGAATAGGGGCGTAATTAATCCAAATATTTGAATCAGCAGGGAAGCAATAAAGACTTCTAGGAGGACAAATCCGTGAGGTTTAACTAACTCAAAGAACTGCCAGAAGGGAGTCGTCGCCTCCTCGGTTTCCTGTAATAAGGCTGTGGGTTGTAAGAGGAGGGAATAATTAGTCCAACTGGTGTTAAATTCCTCAGGAGTAAGACTGCGTTGACCAATGGCTGGGTCGGCGACAATCACCTGAGTTGCCGTAATTTCATAGACAACGATATAATGGTTTCCGTCCCAGTGGACAATTGCCGGAAGCGGTTGTTGGGCGAGTTGGTCTAAACTGGCTTTTACCGGGCGCGTGGAAAAGCCAATACTTTCAGCGGCGGCGGATAGTCCCCGTAAAGATGCCCCATTGCGGTCAACATTGGCGATATCTCTGAGGCGATTGACACTTAATTTCTTCCCCCAATACCGACCCACCATCACCAAACAAGCCGCCCCACAATCTGAGGCACTTTGTTGGGCATAAAAGGGATAGCGGCGCGTGATCCGCTGCCAGAGATGACCGACTTTTTGGGTGGGATTGGGAAAGTCGGCTTTGCTGATGGTTTGTTGTCCGTTTTTTAATTCTTCGGGGGTGTTCTCCTCTTCTGGAATTACTGGGGGGACAGCTAAATTATCCCCGGAACTAAACTGGGAATTCCTCACCTTTGCCCGATGATAAAGATGGTCACGAATATAAGGATGGTTTTGGACGAGGGAAAAGAGGAGGGCTGGGGGAATGTAAGATAATTGGAGATGACGGGATGCCCTAGCGGAGTAAGGTTGAAAGGGTTCATCGGGAAAAAAGGTAACTTCGCCAAAGGTGTCTCCGGGTTTCAGCGTGGTAATCAGTTCACCGTTGGCGTCAATGAGTCTAACTTTGCCCGTGATAGTCAGGTAGATTCCGGCTTCAGATTGATCCGATTGCCAAAATTGACCAAGTTTAGGTTCAAGGATTTTAATCTGTTTTAGACAATTAGTGAATTGCGACTCGCTAAAATCATGTCCGAGACAATCACTAAGGTGTTGACGGGAAATTCGGGGGGGAGTTTGTACCATAATGGGTTTGACCTCAACTCATTTTAATCGGATTGAATTGCCAGACATCCTGGGTTTCAGGAGTATGGCTGGGGGTGAGGTTGCTAATCACAATCCGCTTGTCTGAATCCTCCTCTGGATGGGTGGGAGTGTCGGGTTGAGGGGGTTTGGGGCGAGTCGAGAGTCCCATTTGTTTCAACAATCGATTAATATGGCGATCGCTAACTTCAATGCCAAATTCTCTAGCCAGGTGTTGGCTTAATTTCTGGGCGGTCCAGTTGCGAAAGGAATAGCCAATGTCGCGGGGACTCTGAGTGACTAATTCTTGTAAGCGTTGCAGATACTCGTCATTCACCGCTTTAGGACGTCCAATGGGATGGGATTGCCAATTATGCGCCTCGCCACTACGGGCTATCAGCATCCAATGTCGGGCGGTGATGGGGGAACAGTTCAACGCCTGACAAATTTGGGCTTGGGTTTTCCCCTCGTCGGCTAACAGCATGATTTGCAGGCGCTGGCGATAGTGTTTTGGTAAATCCTCTTGCAGACTTTTTTGCAGTCGTTTGCGCTGAAAGGAAGTGAGGTATTCACCGCCCGATTTACGCAGAGTGCGGTGTTTACCCAGGTTGGGTGGGAATTGGTGGTTTGACATTGCGAACCCTGAATTCTCACATTGTATAAATTTGTATAAAATATATATAAATCAGTCCCAGGTTCTCTGTCAAGACCTAAAATGCACAATTTTTGCCCGCCTCGTTCTCGTCATTTGTCATTCGTCATTCGTTTATGTAAGGGTTTGAGGCTTGTTTACAAAACTTAGTACAGTGCCGTTTTCTTTTGTCCGACTACTTAATCCGATAATCCTGTAACCTTGTAACAACCTTGTAGGGGCGAGTCGCTGCATTATCTTCAGAGGAAATCCATTAATTGTCTCGACTCGCCCCCCTATCGTTACAGGGAAATCCATAGACTCAGGGTTCTAGATTCCCTGATTCAGTGTTAAGAGGAACAAAGCAGAATCGAAAAACTCTTGAAGCAGTACCGTGAAACGGGTTCCCTTGCTCCTAAAAAGCGAACCCAACAAACACCAACTTTACTGAGTACCGAGCAGCTAGCGGTGCTTCGACGATTGGTGCAACAGCGGAATGATGCCACCTTGGAGGAACTCCAAACCCTCTTGGAAAGAGAAATCGGAGTTCACCTCAGTCGCACGACCGTCGATAGAATGCTCAAAAAATTAAATATCACTGTTAAAAAAAAACGTTCCACGCCGATGAGAAAGAAACTGAACGCACCCAGAACAAGCGGGTAGAGTTTTGGCAACTGGTTCAAGGCTTTATAGCCGAGAACCTGGTCTTTATTGATGAATCAGGGGTCAATCTGGCTTTAACTCGCTTGTCGGCTCGTTCGCCTAAAGGTCAGCGAGCCCACGGTAAGAGACCTCAGACAAGGGGGAAAAATGTTTCTATCATTAGCGCTCCCTTGATTACAAGGTGTTGTCACTCAAGTAAGTCTTCTAGGTGCTATTGATGGTCTCACTTTTGAAGCCTTTATCGCTCGTAAATTAGTGCCGTATCTTTGGTCTGGAGCCTGTGTCATTCTTGACAACTGCTCTATCCATCTGGGAAAAAGGATTGAATCATTAATTCAGGAGGCAGGAGCAACACTGATTTATTTACCTCCCTATTCTCCAGATTTTTCCCCGATTGAAAATTGCTTCTCAAAAATTAAATCGATACTGCGAGCTATGGAAGCCAGGACATATCCGGACTTAGCCAAAGCGATAGAAAAAGCATTTAGCAAAGTTTCTTTAGATGACATCAAAGGATGGTTTACTCATTGTTGCTACTGTACCTCACTAGACTGAGAAATGCTGTATATACCCGACTATTGAAAATTTTGGCTAAATCGGCAAAATCTATTCCCATCATCATCCGCCGAAAAGTGGAGTCAGAGGGAAAACGAGTTGGAGGCAATTGTAGACTTGTGACTAAGGCGTCATGATGCCGACGGCAAAAATCTTCCAGGGCACGATAACCTAAACAATCACTCAAGGTTCCCATAATGACCAGCAA
>NZ_JAVJTO010000055.1:0-125052 GCF_040220235.1 Coleofasciculus sp. B1-GNL1-01 | reverse complement strand
AAACTCTTTTCTATCTCCTCTTGCCGAGACAGGAGCCAATCCATAGCTAAATAGAGTTCATCTTCATCTGTTCCAGACAATCCCAATCGTTCTCCTAAACTGGATAGTTTAGTCGCTTCTTGTAAACCTCTGGCTGTGGCTAATTTCGACTTAGGGGCAATAATTCGCGCCGCTATCATCGATAGCACTAATCGTCTGTTACGTGTGTTTTCATCGCTGATGATTGAGTCTAGTCCTATTTTCTTTATCGTTCCTAGTACCGCAGCAACGTGACCGTGAGGGCGAGAACGGACTATGTTAAACGCCTCCTCTATATCTTCAATGGCTTTGCCTCCCTTGAGAAGAATTTTTAAACCGTCTACCGCCTCATCCGGCAATTTTGACAAGTTTGCTAGGGTACGTTTACGCACTTTCTTTCCTTCGCGATAGGACTCGCGAAGTAATACGGCGGGTGGGGAATTTCGGTTCGGAACACGTTCTATGTACATGACTACAATTGTCTCACAGATTTTTCCCCAAGAGTATTAAGAAAATCTTAAATATACATGGGTACGAATAAAGGGGGCTAATTGGTTCAAACGCTTACTTAGTCAGGGTTTAGGCTTCTATTGTCAATCGGGATGGGGGGAACTTCAGTTTAGGGTATGTCTAATAGGTGTTACTCCCTTCCCTATAGAAGATTTTATCTCCCCCATCTTCCCCATCTCCCCCATCTCCCCCATCTTCCAGACGTAGCATGCTACGTCTCTACATGCTTCCCCAGCTTCGAGAGTAGATGTCACCGCCCATCCCAAACGAGTAGGCTGCTGGTAAATCCGTTTCAAGGTGTTGATATCCCGCACGGAGATTTCTGGCGGATAGCGAACTTGGGAATAGTACATCGTATCCGTTTCCACCGGAGAATGACCCCAAATCCCCAACGCATGTCCGAGTTCATGACGAGCCGTGGCTAGGGTATAATCTACCGTTTGGTGGGGACTCAGATAAATAGTAAACTTATGGGCTAAAATACGTTGTGATTCCTCAACACCGGGACGCGGATAAAATTCGTAGCGAGTTTCTGCGGTACGGGCGCGAATATTCTCAAATCGTTGGGTTTCGCGGTTAAAGGAGGCTTGCAAAGGAGGGCGCGATCGCACTATTGTAATATCTGCTGATTCTGTCTCAGAAACCACCTGTAAGGGCAAATAAACAGTCCATTCCTCTACCGCTTGTAACACAGCATTGTACCAATCGTGGAATCGTTTAGCACTAGCCGAGGATTCCGCTGATTCTTTGGGGTGTTCAATATAAACCTGAACCGGAAATTCAGACCAAACCAGATACTCCACTGGAGTTAACTTAATCTCCGTGAAATAATCACCAGCATCAGTCTGATCATCCCACTGCGCCAATGGTTGGGGGAGTGGATGAGGTTGAGGGGTCGGGAGAGAGAACGGAATCCCAGGGACATGCCACGGTATCGATAGTAACAGAATTAACCCACTGGTTAAGATCACCATTCCTAAGAGACGTTTCCTGGTGCTATAGAGGAAACGCCTCAACCTGCGAGTTGCACTTTTTTTCATCCCAAATTGGTGACTTGGGTCATTCCTTTCTAAAGATTTCCTGGATGTAACCCAGTTAAACGCGCTGTTTTTGTCTGGGGTCAGTTGTAACAGACAACGAACAGCAAACAATGGACAAACCATTATTGATTCAACCACCCTGCACTGAGAACAATGGTTAAACCGATAAAGATAATGGCAAGCACCCAAGTCACCCGGTTGAGGGCGGTTTCGGCACTTTTGGCGCTGGTAAACAGTTGGGCTTGACCACCAATCCCACCAATACCATCCCCTTTGGGACTATGAAGCAACACTAAAACAATCAAACCGAGAGCAGATGCTGCCCAAATAATTTGCAGAACTTGACTGGACATAGGTGATTCTGGTTTACGTGTCAATGGACATTTGGTCTTGTTTTTTTCGTCCCAGACCGAAGACTACAAGGCAACTCGTACTGGCGTTCGATTCTTCCGCACATCAAACTCCACGGGTTTAATCATAGAACGTCCCGTCATGTCTTCCGGTTGTGGCAGGTTTAAAATGTCCAGAATCGTCGGTGCAATATCTGCCAGCCGTCCATCGCTCCGCAGAGCAACTTCCGTGCCATGTCCAGGGATTTTTACTTTTTCCCCTTCTATCAGAATAAAGGGTACAGGATTGGTCGTGTGGGCTGTCCAAGCATTACCTTGTTCATCTCGCATGTATTCCGCATTCCCGTGATCGGCGATAATGATCGCGGTTCCACCCACTTTGTTGATGCTCTCAATCAACTGTCCCAAGCAGTGATCCACGGTTTCAATGGCTTGTACACAGGCGTCGGTATTTCCCGTATGTCCCACCATATCTGGGTTGGCGTAGTTGATCACCACCAACGAGTAAATCATTTTGCTAATCGCCTTTACCGCCACATCCGTCACATCGACGGCGGACATCGCCGGGGCGCGATCGTAAGTTGCCACCATAGGACTAGGAACCAGTTCCCGATCCTCTCCTTCAAAGGGTAATTCTAAACCGCCATTAAAAAAGTAGGTGACATGGGCGTACTTCTCGGTTTCAGCCGTGCGGAATTGACGCAACCCATTCCGGGAAACGACTTCGCCGAGAATATTATTCAAATTCTGCGGCTCAAACGCCACCAAAACCGGGAAACTGGGATCATACTGAGTAAACGTGACAAACGCTAGGGGTTTAATCAGTTCCCGTTCAAATCCGTCAAATTCCGGATCAGTCAAAGCTTGGGTCAATTGTCTGGCGCGATCGGGACGGAAGTTAAAGAAGATTATCCCATCCCCCGGTTCCAATGCACCCGAGGTAATCCGAGTCGGCAGAATAAACTCGTCAGTAATCTCTGCCTGATAAGACGCTTGCATCACCTCAACCGCACTCCGACCATCCCCATTTCCATCCTGGGTGATCATATCGTAAGCTTTTTGGGTGCGATCCCAGCGATGATCGCGATCCATGGCATAGTAGCGACCACTAATGGTGGCAATACGTCCAATGCCGATTTTGTCAATATGCTCTTGAATGGTCTGAAGATAGCTGATCCCGGAGTTGGGGTTGGTATCCCGACCATCCATAATCGCGTGAACGCAAACATCAGAGAACCCTTGGGATTTAGCAAAATCAAGTAATCCCAGTAGATGGTTGATGTGGGAATGCACACCACCATCCGAACATAAGCCGATTAGGTGTAACTTCCCCCCTTGATGTTTCAGTTCCTGGCTCAATTTTTGCAGGGCTACATTCTCCCTGATCGAACCATCTTCTACAGCATCTGAGATGCGAACTAGTTCTTGGGGGACGACACGCCCAGCACCGATATTCAGGTGACCCACTTCCGAGTTACCCATTTGACCCTCTGGTAGACCAACGTCTTTACCAGAGGTGCGAATAGTTGTACTGGGATAAGCCGTCAACAGGCTATCCATCACAGGGGTTCGAGCCATGGCAATGGCATTTCCATCCCTGGCTTCACGATAGCCCCAGCCGTCCAAGATGACTAGCACCACAGGAGATACAGGTGCTTGCATCATAAGTATCGCTCTTTATTCCTACACTAATTTCACCGCCATGATATCATTAGTTTCTTGATTTGATGGCTATTTTTTGCCTTTCTTTTGACTTTTTAGGCGTTTTGCCAGAAAATTTAGCGGCTGCTTAGGTCTATTTTCTTTCTGTGGAATCATAAACCCGCCCCTACAGAGACACCCCATACCGTGAAAAGTCAGAATTCTGTGAACCCGTTTCAACGGGTTTAAGCTTTTAACCCCAACTTTAGTTGAGGGCTGACTTTTTTATCGACGTTTGGCGGCTGCTTTCTTTTTGGCAGCTTTTTCAGCTTTCTTGGCAGCTTTTTCGGCAGCGATCGCGGCTAATCGTGCTTGTTCTTTCTCCTCGGCAATTTTATCCAGGTAGTAGTGATAATCTCCCAGATAAGTGCGGAACTCACCATCACGAATTTCCACAATTTTTGTCGCCACTTGGGAAATAAAATAACGGTCGTGAGAGACAATAATCACGGTGCCGTCATAATGCTGGAGGGCTTCCTCTAACATTTCTTTGGCGGGAATATCTAGGTGATTAGTTGGCTCATCCAATAGGAGTAAATTCGCCGGACGCAGCAGCATTTTGGCTAACGCCAGACGCGCTTTTTCCCCTCCACTCAGGGATTCGACTTTTTTGAAGACGGTTTCACCACTGAAGAGAAATCGTCCTAATAAAGTGCGAACCTCTTCATTTTTCCAATCGGGAACTTCATCATGGATTGTTTCCATGACAGTTTTGGTTGACTCTAGTGCTTCAGCTTGATTTTGCTCAAAGTAGCCGGGTATCACATTATGCTGACCCAGTTCCACAATCCCTTCTGTGGCGTTTTCCATCCCCATCATCAGGTGTAATAGCGTGGATTTCCCTGATCCGTTGGGTCCCAAGAAAGCGATGCGATCGCCCCGTTCAACTAGCAAGTCTGCACCGAGGAAAAGAATTTTGTCATCGTAAGTATGCACCAAGTCCTTAATATTGACCACCTCACGACCACTTCTAGGGGCTGGAGGAAAGCGGAAATGTAAGCTTTTTAGGCTACCTGTTGGTGCTTCAATGCGCTCAACTTTTTCTAATTGTTTCTCGCGGCTTTTTGCCTGGGTGCTGCGGGTTGCACTAGCGCGGAACCGTTCAATAAAAGCTTGCTGCTTTTCCAGTTCTTTTTGTTGACGCTCATAGGAGCTGAGTTGGGATTCTTGCATCTCAGCTTTTTGCTGTAAGTAAGCTGAATAATTACCCAGGTAGGTGGTAGAGACGCCACGTTCAGTTTCCACAATCTGGGTACAGAGGCGATCCAGAAATTCTCGGTCATGGGATACAATTACCATTGGGGTTTTTAAGCCTTTCAGGTAATTTTCTAACCATTCGATGGTTTCTAAATCGATGTGGTTGGTTGGTTCATCTAACAGTAATATGTCAGGACTTTGCAGCAGGATTTTGCCCAAACTCATCCGCATTTGCCAACCGCCACTGAACGCGCTAACTAAGCGATCGCCATCTTCAGGGGCAAATCCCATTTCCGGTAAGATCTTCTCGATTTGGGCTTCCAGGCTGTACCCATCCAGGGCTTCAAACTGACGCTGCAATTTATCCAACTTGTGGATTAGGCGATCGAGTTGATCGGGATCAGCGGTTTCCATCTCCCGTTGCACCTGCGCCAGATTATGCTGTACTTGGTTGGCTTCCGTAAATACCGTCCAAAACTCTTCGCGTACCGTGCGACTAGGATCGACTTCAAATTCTTGGGTGAGGTAAGCGATGTGTAGACTGGTAGGGCGGATCACTTCTCCAGCCGTGGGTTCTATCTCCCCAGCAATAATCTTGAGTTGGGTGGATTTACCCGCACCATTAACGCCAACCAAGCCGATGCGATCGCCCGGTTTGACTTCCCAGTTGACATCCTTGAGAACTTCGCCAGTGGGATAAATTTTACTAATGTGTTCTAGTCTCAGCATGGGTGTATTGTCTCAAGCAGATTACAGCAGGGAGATTGAGCGATCAGACGTTTTAGGTGCGCCGCTGACTCTCCATCCGTGTTTATCGTAACAAAAATTAATGGATCGATTTAGCGGTTCTGATTGAATCGGCAATGAAATTCCTACCCTAATCGAAGGCGTCAGTTCGTGCAACCCGAAAGACATCTGTAGGGGCGGGTTTAGGGTTTAATTAGGATATTTACCGATAACCTTTCAACAAAACCCGCCCTTGGTCATACAAAAGAGGGTTGGGTATCGTTTTGTCGGGGCGGAGTTAGCGAATATGGAAAAGGGATAGTTCTGAGTCAATGATCGCCATAGCACGAACCCGAGTCCCCGAAGCGGAGTTTCTGGTTGAGTCACTGTTCAATTGTTCAATGTAGAGATTCCGCCCTGTAATGCTGTCACCTCCATTGGTGAATGCCTGAACTACCTGTTTGATCCCAAGTGCGATCGCGCTTCACTAATCCAGCTATTTTATCGTATTTATAACGCCTTAAAACCTGGAGGAGTTTTCATTTTCGACATTGTGGAACCCGGACAAGTTGCACCAGGAATCCCCAGCCAGGGATTTACAGAGGGAGAGGATTGGGTGGTACTGGTGGAAAAGCTGGAGGATCGTGAACAGGAACTATTAACTCGTCGAATTATTACGTTTCGGAAGGTGGGGGAATACTACCGACGGGATGAGGAAGTACACCGCCAACAATTATACCAAGGGACAGATATCGCCGAACAACTGCGTCAAGTCGGTTTTGAGGTGCAAACAATGCGGAGTTATGGTGAATACCCTCTACCCAAATCTCGTGTAGCGTTTATCGCCTATAAATCAGCATAATGGTCGCGAGATATCACATCTTGTCATTGAATAAATCTTTATGATTTCAGTTATTACTATTCAAAGCATGAATTGACATTTAACCATTAGCGAATTAATCCTTGTTGTTGAGCTAATGTGTGATTTAGCACGACCACAGAATTTGCCGATAAATGCCAAGTTTTTACAGTCGAGTTTAGTGCTTTTTTTAGGGCGTCATGTAATGGTGGGAGCCATTCTTCTTTATGTCCATTGATCACTAATAGTAAGCGAAAATCAATTTTTTCTAAATCGAGTGTCTGAAAGAAAGAAGGTAATTCTGTCCATGTTCCATGGCGTTTTAAGCAAGTTGCCATACAGAGATTCAGCCCGTTCGTCAATTTCTCTCGGATTTCTTCGATAAAATCGTCAAACCCTGGTTGTGTTTCAGGACGAGGTGAGCTAGATTTTGCTTCAATAATCCATACCTTGAGTGAATTGGGAGGATGTAGCAACACAAGCTCTGCTATCTTAACGCCTTCCTGGAGGTCTTGGTAGGTTTGACTTTTTTCAATATGGAAGCAATGTCCTTCTGGATAAAGTCCGAACGTCATTCCAGATTCAATAATCGGTTGAGTGATCATTGAAAAGCCAGCCCCACTTCTTCTTTGTAAAGTTGGATAGATTCATCAATAATAGGATTACTCGGCAAACCATCTTTTAGATCGGCAATAGTCCACTGTTCAGGATTAGTTGAAATTATTTTGATTGAGATTTCATTTTGTTGTTGAGCGATGAGAAATAATTTTTTGATCACAAAGTAAGAGTGACTTGCCATGAAAAACTGGATTCCACATTTCGCTAACATAGCGATGATGTCCAATAATTTTGAAATAGCATTTGGATGCAGCGCGGCTTCTGGTTCATCAATAAAAATGACGGATTGCGGATCAAGATAGCGGTTTCCGAGTAAAGTATCGAGAATCGAAATTTTCTTGATGCCTTCTGCTGTAACTCCAATAGAGAACTTTTGATTGCCTTTCTTAAAGTGCCAAATTCCTGAACTTTCGTCATACTCAATTTTGCCGTCTAAGATATCTTTTAGGTTTTTTCGCGATTCAGCAAATTCTCTATGATTTTTGCCACCTTTAGGAGATTGACGCAAGGCGCGGGCTAGGTCGAGGTATGTATCATCAAAGCCAAAGGTTTGGTCTAGTTCACGAGTTTCTAAAATAATTGAGTGCAGAGAAAGAACTTCTTTTGCAGGTAAAAAAATTGAGTTACTCTCGCGGGGTGTAACATGATTGTCTAAGTTCTGAATAGTCTTGGTTGTATCTCTGCCGAAAGTATAAACAAATTTTTGATTATCAACGTTAATCTGCAATGATAAAGGTTCATCCGCTTCTTTTCTTACGAGTTCGCCGATTTTTACCGTCTCGAATGTCCAGTAAAGTTTGTCTGCCAGTATTTCTTCAGCGCTGCGCGGTTCATTGCCCCGTTTATAGGTTTCCAAGGTTCGCATAGCACTGTAAAGAGCCTTGAGTAATATTGTTTTACCTGTGCTATTTTCACCAATAATTAAGTTAACATTGCCTAAGTGTTCGCACTTAAGCTGGTCTATCGGACCAAAATTTTTGAGTTGAAGGCTGTTTAGCATGGGTTATTTCTCTCGACTTTCTGCACGGTAAGTTTAACTCGACAACAGCCAGAGTGGATTAGCTATGTTTTCTTTATGATAATCTGAATAGGTTGATTGAGCTGACGTAGGGAAAGAGAAATCGAGGAAGCAGTCATTTATCCGATTAAGTCATAAGCTTTGGCTTTAAGCAGAATCATCAGATGCTCTAACTGCTCATATAAATCAAGTTCTGTTGCTTCAGCTTCTGTGAGAGTTCCTTCTCGGTTTTTGTCTAGCAGTGTGCGGAGACGTTCTTGAGCTTCTGCTGATACTTTAAAGGTAGTGATTTCTTGAGGAGTAGGGCGGGTGATCAGAAAGTCTAGAACTTCAGTGTATGCAATTGGAGCATCTTTTGGGTTAGTAACAGATGAGATTTGGTTAGGTAAGGGAATTCTGGGAGGAACGGTTTCTACGAGACGCTGTAGTAATTCCGGAAGACGATCGCGGAGTGGTTCTAGGCGTTGAGCCAGTTCGTCTGGTACTTGAATGGTGAGTTCAGCCATTGTTGCTTTTTCGTGTATGAAAAACTTTGAGTCGATAACCAGCTTGAATGAGTTATGTTCTCTCTATCTAATGACTCCCATCGTACTCTAAACATCCAATTAGTGCTTCTAAGATCCTAATCCAAACACTTGCCTGAGATTGGCTGGCAGTTCATATGCTGTGTCCATTCCACTGACATCATCCCATATTGTTTCTATATTCCAGATTATTCCTCCTAGGAAGGCACGACTAATGTTAGCACTACTCAGGTCGGCATTTTGGAGGTCAGCACCTCGCAGAGATGCACGACTAAGAGATCCGTATTTCAGGTTAGCTCCCACTAGATCAGCACTAAGGAGTTCAGCACCACTTAAATTAGCACCACTTAGATTAGTATAACGGCAGGATGCATGATTTAGAAATGCCTGATTCAATTGGGTACTACTGAAGTCAGCACGATCCAAATTAGCACCTCGTAGTTCAGCATTGCTGAGATTAGCGTCTCGGAAGTTAGATCCCCTCAAGTTAGCATGACTAAGATTAGCATGGCTGAGTTTGGCACCACTGAGATTAGCGCTGCGGAGATCAGCACCATTTAGATTAGTGTTACTGAGATTAGCGTTACTCAAGTTGACTCCCCGCAAGTCAGCACTACTTAAGTTAGCATTACTAAGATTGGCGCTACATAGATTGACCCCCTGAAGGTCAGCGCTATGTAAATCCACACTACTTAGTTCTGCATGGCTCAAAAATTTCCCTACAGTCTGTACAAATGCATCAACTCCAATACAGTAGCTGTAGCCAATAATCCGCCGTAGTCGAGAGCCGTCAAAATCATCATGATCGGGCTGACCACAGGGATAAAAATCAACTGTTTTTTTCAGATTTTCTTGGTCTTGAGCAAGGCGATGTAACTCTAAAAGCAAAATCAAAATATTTAGACCTGTATAAATATCTACGGTGTGAATATTTATCCATCGCTTTTCCACTAAAAATTTAGGGTCTTGCCATTGCTGCTTTTTGGTTAAAGGAAAGTTTTTATCGATTGTATCAACATCAATAAACTCTCCATCACACCAACGAAAATAGAAATACTCTAGGCGTTCAAATAGGATACCTGTATTTATTGTCTCACTAGTATTTAACCAGGCGCTCAGATAGTCTACAATATCCGGCGTCAGCCCTCCATAGCCAAGTAGGTCATAAATTTCCCAATTCATATCATCTCTCGACACCTCATACGAGGTTTGATGCTTGCCCCCTTGTATTGTCCATGCTTCTAAACTTTCTCGCAGCCGTTCAGCAAACAAAAAATCACTAAAGCTTTTGTGTACAAACTCAACTGAACCATCTCGTCCACTGGTCGGTTGTAAGTAAAAAGTGGCAAGAATATTTCTCAGAGGATTTTCCTTGTCCTGAGTCTGTGATCTTTCTAAAACTTGAGTATACTCTTCACCTTGGCGACGTAACCGTTGTTCAATCATAGCGATTGATGCATATTCTCCACCAGACTGGACGACACAGAGTCCAGCTTCAGCCAGAATTATTCGCAAATTTTGTACATCTAATTCTGTTAGTGCGGTATTTAAATTGTACCCTTGGTCAGAGCGTTGTTTAGTGAGAACCCAATCAAGAGACTGTTCATAAATCAAAATCTTGGTTTCAACACTACTACCTTGCTCAAACATGGCATTATTTAACTGATTATCCCGATGCATGGCTGCCAAGAGATATAGTAGTAACGGCTCTCTAGCCAATTCTCGTACTCGGTCTGGCAAACGTTCATCTTGTAAAAACTGGCGAAATTCCGTAGTTTTTTCAGTTCCTACCTGAATTTGCCACTTATCAAGCCATTTCTTCTGGCTTTTGTCATCCATGGGTATGATTGTCACACGCTCCAGATTATTTGGCATCGACAGCTCAATGCTTGGACTTTGTAAGGACAAGGATCTGCCAGTAATCAAAACTCTGTGTCCCTTTTCACTATTCTCGTGGCAACGTTGTTGAAATTTTGCCACTTGGGTGATGAATTGTTTTAAGCCTCTATCACTTCTCCCTTGCAATAGCAATTCATCGAAGCCATCCAGCAAAAACAAAAATCGAGTATTGCCATCTGTTAACCAACCACTATCACTCGTAGCAAAATCCCAGCCGATAGCTGTTTGTAGGGTTTTTTCTAAATCCTTGTCAAAGGTTGTGATATCGCGTAACCGGATTAAAATCGGTATCCAGATGGGATACAAGTGCTGTCTGACCCAATCGGCAAACATGCGACAAAATACACTCTTCCCCCGTCCAGGTCCACCTTCAATGAACATGACCTGGTTCTGTTTACCAGAATCTTCAAGTATCTTCTGCGTCCATTTCTCTATATCAATTGGTTTTGACCTTTCATCCAGTTCACCACTTTGCTTTACAGGTTGTACCTTCAGCGATACATAGATATCTTGGAACGTAAATTCTTCATCAAATACTCGCTCAATTGGCTTCTGCTTGATTTGCTTATCCAGATAGTTGTCAATACTCTGATATTTTGCCAAGTCTCGCCGCCAGCCATCACGATAAAAGTCGGCTAGGCGTTTGACTGAATCTCCTGCCTCAACTAAGGCTTGTATCATATATCGGTGAGTACCGTGAGCAACCCGCCTTGATAAAAGCTGGGCTTGAGTTTTATTTAGTCCTGCCTGACATAACCGAGCGGTTAACACCTTGTTGAAATCGTGCGCTAACTTGGATTCATGAAAGCACAAAAGTGCTTTTTTGGCTTCTGACTCATCCAACTCAAGCCTCTGACCTAAACGTCTAATCTGCTTGACGATTTCTGCTGAAGTTCGAGTTTTACCAATTCGGTTTAACTCTGACAAAGTGTGTTCAGGTAAAAACTCATAAGTTTTTTGTAAACTTTCTAAATATGCCGCTTGGCTCACAAATGCCACACACTCTTCTAGAGAGAGTTCTCGCTTAGTTTGTTTCAGGTAAAATGCTAGTAGTCCGGTTGCCAAGGGGATGAACGGTAAGCTTGCTCCCATAATTTGAGCTGGAGGTGAGTTTAATACCTCTAATAGTGAGGAAAATTTCCCCATCCATGGGGCTAATTGCCGGACGTTGCTCCCTTCTTCTTTGAGTGTCTTCGCCAAATCCAAAACGGCTTTTGCCGCCTCGGTTCCACTCTTTAGTGTTTCTGAACCACTCGTTACTTGATCGACTGAAAGCAACTGATCAACGTCAGTATTCAAAACCTTCAAAATGTTTTTCCAGAGCTTGCTTGCCATGGCTATTTATATTATCGATAACCCGTTCTCATAGGGTAGCTACTTTTTCTAGGGGTTGTCACCCTCTACAAACTTTGACAACCAAGAGGAGTCAAACCGAAAAATGTATCATAGAATACAAAAAAGGGGGGATTCTACCTTGTCCTCCTGATCCTCCGCTCCCCTAAAGTCTTAACCTAACACTCCTCAATCTCCTGATCTTAAGCGAAATTTTAACCTTGCTGTCTCCAGAAGTATAAGCTATAGTAAAGGGAAAATCTGTGACTCACAACCTCCATTTTGGATTACACCAGTTGTATTACACAGTTGCCGACTTTTGAAAGTACTATATATCATATCTGTTTTTTTAAATGCGTACAATTGCAATCCATACGTCAAAGGGAGGCGTTGGCAAAACTACTTTAGTGATTAACCTTGCTTATGAACTAGCCAAACTTAACTATAGGGTTTTAGTGGTTGACTTGGATGATCAAGCTAATGCTAGTCTTTCTTTAGGTGTTAACGAAGCTGATAAACTAGATAAAGCTTCTAGCTTTGAAGAATTTAAAATAATTTTAGAGACTTTCAAGCATAGAAAAGAGCTCATAGATTTTTTATGTGACTACGAGTTACCCAGCTTTGATTACCAAGAATATATAAGACCATCTGCTCTAAATGCAGATCTAGAGGATATATCTACCTGTAGTGGTATAATCGACGTATTACCGGGTAGTTATCGAACTACAGATAAGGCAATTAGTAACTTGCTAATGCCGCAAACACGATTGGATACAGCACTTCAAACACCAGGCATCGCTAGTAATTATGATTATGTAATCATTGATACACCTCCAAGTTCAACTGATATTGCTAAGGGGGGCTTAATTGCAGCTCAGTACCTACTTATTCCAACTCAGCTAGAGTATCTATCAGTATATGGTATCAATACACCACTAGATTTCATGCGGCTTGTTCGACAACAATTTGCGAATAAACGAGGTATGGTTCTGGGAATAGTCCCCATGATGACGCAAAAAAGATCACGACTTAATAGTATGGTGAGAAAGTTACTGGAAAAACGACTTGAGAAGGAGGATAACATACCGATATTACCAGAAATCCATCGCTCTGACTATATCAGCCAAGCGTCGAGGGCACGTAAGCCGATTTCTCTATTTGCTCAACAGCAATCGAAAGCTGAAAATATCGCCGAAGAATTTATAGAATTGACTCAGAAAGTTTTAGAAAGAATAGAGGTTATTGAAAAGGACAATAAAAATGATTGAAGATTTTAAACAGATTGAAACAAAACCTTATTTAGTGGCCGTGAACCAATTAGAAGTTCCTCCGGGAAAACCTGAAGTTTCAAAAGCAGAACTTGAAAATATTTCACAGGCATTACAAACATGGAGTACTAATTTCTCTCTTCCAATTGCTTGCTTAACGGATCAGGACAATAGCTATCGTCTCTTGACGGGTTTACCTATCTATCAAGCGGCTGTAAATTCAGGAATGCAGCGAATTTGGGTATTTTTGATTTCGGCAGATCAGAGGGACACTGAAAAAGCCATTGAACAAGCTCTGTTACAGTCAAAACTCAATCAAATCATTCTTGATTCTCAAGATATGACGAACTTCATCAATTTCCTCAATGATCAGAAATCGGATCTTACTCAAATTTATGGTATTGGGGATAATTATGCAAAGCAAATTATTAGTAAACGCCCTTATAAAGATCTAAAGGATTTGCAAAAAAAACATGGTAATAAGCGACCCTTGAATTGGGCAAAAGGCTACAAAAAGATGAAAAGTGCAATTTAGATTCACTTCTAATCTTTAATGCCTAATCCTGTTTGGCTTGGCTAGTCATACTACTACTCTTGGTCAACTAATTCACCCTCATCTGACTCATCCAGATACACCCGAATAAACTCCTCGGCTGCTGCTGGATTAATTTTATTCAGCCCCTTCCTAATTTCGAGAATGGCATCACCTCCTGGATCTCGACTTTCATTGACCCAATGGTGAATTGTTGATCGCCCAATACCCATTGCTATCGCCAACTTATTTTGGCTAATGTTGTAGGCTTCCAACACCTGTCTTAAAGATTTTCCTGCCTTTCGCATGGTTTCTATAGTGCCAGAGGCAAATGACTCATCTAAATACAAGCCAATAAACTCCTCGGCTGCTACCGGATTAATCGTATTCAGCCCTTTTCTAATTTCTAAGATGGCATCACCTCCTGGATCTCGATTTTCATTAACCCAACGGTTGATACTGGAACGCCCAATACCCATCGCCACCGCCAACTTATTTTGGCTAATGCCATAGGCTTCTAACACTTGCTTTAGTACTGTCCCTGCTTTTCCCATGCCTAAATTTTGTCAAAGGCTCATGAAGGCGAAATGCTAACAAAACACCTTCTCTAAGAGTGTTCCTCATCCTCCTCTGACTCATCCAGATACAAACGAATAAACTCTTCTGCTGCTGCTGGATTAATCGTATTCAGTCCCTTCCTAATTTCTAGGATGGCATCGCCGACGGGATCTGCCACCTCATAAACCCAGCGGTGAACATTAGAACGCCCCACTTGCATTACCACGGCTAACCGATTTTGGGTAATGCCATAACGTTCCAAGACTTGTTTGAGTGCTTTGCCTGCTTTTCCCATGCCTGAGATTGTGTCAAAGGCTGACAACCGGGTAAATGGTGGACAAAGCCCGTTCCCTACAACGATTCCTCACCCTCATCTGACTCATCCAGATACAACCTAATGAACTCCTCGGCTGCCGTTGGATTAAGCTTATTCAGCCCTTTCCTAATTTCGAGAATGGCATCACCTCCTGGATCTCGACTCTCATTGACCCAGTGGTGAATTGTTGATCGCCCAATACCCATTGCCACCGCCAACTTATTTTGGCTAATGCCGTAGGCTTCCAACACCTGTCTTAGCGCTTTTCCTGCTTTTCGCATGGTTTCTATGGTGTCAGATGTACATGACTCAGTAAATGTTTACAATTGCGGACATTTGAGATAAGCTAAGAATGTTTGCGATTGTAAACATCACCGTCAACTTGAAAAGCAGTTAAATCCTTATGACACAAGAGTTTCTTCCCAACCCAACCCCCAACCCGCACACCCCTCTCCCTGCCAATCCACCATCAGAACCTAATCGAGTCCCCCTAAAAGTTCTAGTCAAACGATAGACAAAAGAAGGCTTTTCTCGACTCGAAGCCATCTGGCAACAACGGCAAACTGATTTGCGCGATCGCTATGTCACAATGAGAAAATCTTGGCACACACGATGAGGACGCTAACCCTAATGTTCAGAATCGGTAAAATACTCACCGCTTTATCACTCTCGCTATTTCTACTCGTAACGGCTTGTGCCGCACCATCCACCGCACCCCCACCCTCAACCGAAGCGCCTCAAACTAGCACTCAGCAACCCACTCAGGTTCCCACAGGCGAACCTTTGGCTGGGGGGCAATTTAATAAATTCTTCCCCGACGCTAGCGGTGATTATAAACGCATATTTGCCCAAGAGAAAACTGGATTTGCCGAAGCCAAGTTGAAACAGGATGGCAAGGATGTGGCGGTGCTATCGATTAATGATTTAGCTAATAACCCCAGTGCGGCTAAGAAATTCCAGGATAGCACTAAAACAATTGCAGGCTATCCCGGTGTAGAACGGGGGAAGACACAAACCGCGATTCTAGTTGGCGATCGCTTCCAAGTCAAAGTCCAATCCCGTGACGACTCCTTTACCCCTAGCGATCGCGAGGCTTGGTTGGAAAAGTTTGACCTGCAAGGATTATCCCAACTCAAATAAAATTGGTCATTCGTCAAAACACTGATTTCACAGATTTATTGTCCAGATTCGGGTAGGGGATGAAAGCTTAGTTACACTGATTACACAGAGAGTTAGTTCTCTATCATTGATCATTGGTCATTGGTCATTTGTCATTGGTCATTTGTCATTTGTCATTTGTCATTGGTCATTGGGAACAAATTAAAGATATCATTGAAACGATTTATAGGAGAGTTTACATGAGTAAATCTATTATTGAATTAGTTGATAACTTACCTGAAGGTGGACTAACCGTTTCCGTCTTGAAAGCCTTGGACTTTGTTGCTCCCGGTGATTGGCAAAATGTGGTTGGCTTTGAAAATACCGTGCGTGAGGTTACAGGGGAAGATGATCCGGCATTAATTCAGGATATTAGTGAACGCGCTCTTTGGCTCTATAACGACAAGTCCCAAGGCTATCAACGGGCAATTTGGCTGTTCCAGTCTGTTGATAGTGCAGATTTTGCTCTCGGTGCGGCAGCTTTAGCTAATAAAATCGGTGAACGAGTTTCGTTTCTGGGATTTTTAAATCGACTTACGCCCAAAGCTGATACGGCACAAACCATCGATCTGTGTTTAAAAGTTGTGGCAGAATTGGTGGCGTTTTGTCAAATTAACGGCATTCCTGGAGACAGTATCGGGGATTTTGTCAATGCTTTAGCCGATTATAGCGGTGAGTCGATGATCCGGATGGCGGGACTTATTTGTATTGATGGTTTGATTCCTCTAGGTCCTGATTTCATTCAAGCCGCACAATCCACACTTTCTGGATTAAGTCCCTCGCGCTTAGAGCAAAATTCCACTTTCCAACAAATCAGCAGCTTGATTCCGGGAGAGAGTTCTGAAGGGAAGCTGAACTTTATTGGGGAAAGCTTCGATGCGGTGAAAGGTTGGATGGGGGGTGTGGTTGCAGCAAAAGGATTGACCCCCCAAAAGGTGGTTAATCACCTGCAAGGATTTGTGGAAATTGCGGATGATAAGTTGGATTATCTGGCTGCATTTTTAGACACATCAACGAATTATTACGAACATACTGGCACTCAAACCGTCGCCCGCCGTTTAATTGAACGAGCTGCGGCTGAAATTTGATCAATAAATTCCCCGTTCAATCTATAAAAAATAGATGGCGAACGAAATTTACGCCTACATAAACAAAGTCCGCCTGCGCGGACTTTATGTTAGTCTTGATCTCTGCTTGCGGTAACGTTTCAACCCAGCGAATAACACAAGTGCGATCGCGAATCCCCCAGCGACTCCGGAAATCAGCAGGGTATCCGTATGACGCACCGCGATCGCACCATAAGCCCAAGCAATCACGAGGGGAAAAGCAATATCCGATCGCTGAATAATCACCGTTGCTGTAATCGCCGCCCCGACAAGTAGGACAATTGCCGTCCACAGCGAGGAGTCAATCCCCCAGCCATTCCAGCCAAGGTCATAGAGTACAATTGCCACATTCAGAATTGTGGCTACGCTGATCCACGCCAAATAGATACTCACGGGAATGTGAATGTACCATTTCTCTTTCCGAGACACCCTGATAGAACCAATACCCAGCCGCCAATACACTCGAATCAGTGGCACTAAAATCCCCAGCATCGCCACCAGCGACAGCGCAAACTGGCGATACTGGAACAGAAACACCCAAACAATCTGGGCAACACTCGCCAGCACTAAACCATAGCCCATCTGACGCAGATAAGTATTGTGCCGCTGGTTGGGCAATACCTGATAAATCCCCAGACTAATCAAACTCAGATAAATGATCCCCCATATAGCAAAAGCATAGCTGGCTGGGATAATCTTAATTTCTCCAAAGAGAGTATTGGAGATGTCGCCGATTGTTAGTCCACCAATCGGCGCGATATTTGCCCAGACATTAATGCCAAAAGCGGCAAGAATAGCACTCAATGTGAGAACTTGCCGGAGGCGATCTGAGTTTAAATAGGAATTGAGCCGTTTCATAGTCTCACCGAGTTGAAATCTCGGTTATGCTGAAGGTCACTTGAGTTTTTGCTTAATAAATGACACGAGTTGTCCCATTTGTTTTTTCAATCCATCAACTTCTGACTGTAAATGTTCAATTTTTGTATTTAAGGCTTGAACTTCGTCTGATGAAACGCTAGGAGCTTCACCCGCAGGTGCTTCTTCTTTGGGGGGCGGAGCCATAACGGGGCGTTTTTTCGCCTTCGCCATTGCTTCCTTAATTGCATCAACCAGTTGTTTCTTTTCAAAGGGCTTTTCAACGAAAGCAAAATACTCAAACGGCTCCGGTATCTTCTCCGTTACTTCTTCCTTACGACCTGACATTAATACTAAAGGAATACTCTGGAGAGTCCCGTCACTTTGAATTTGTTGAAAAACATCCCAACCACTCATTTTAGGAAGAAGAAAATCTAACATAATTAGGTTGGGATGCTCCTGACGGATCTGATTAAGACCTTCAATACCATCTTTGGCTTCTAACACTTCAAAGTTACCGGGCGGCAACATTTCTTTAACACGCATCCGGATAACTCTACTGTCATCAATAACTAATATTTTATGGCTTGCCACGACTGACTCCTTTGGAAAGGTAAAAGAAAAACGTCTTCAGCCCAGGTAGACCAGACCCCATAACTCCACTCAGACAGACCTTATAGAGTCTGTTTGCGGGAAAACAACGGATGACCGACCGACACCTGTAACTCTTTTGCTGTTTTGAGATTGAACCCAAAAGCACTCGTTGTCCATGATTCTAGAGTAATCTGCTTGGTTGGTTGAGAGCAAAACTCGGATCAAATCAGAGTCAGAGTAAAATGCTTTACCATTTTTATCGTACAGAGTAACACTGTTGCTGATAGCTCACCACAATTATTATGGATTTGCCGACTCAACCCAATCTGTCTGCTAAAAACCTTTGGCGAGAGGAAATTACTGCCCTACCCAGTTGGTTGCGACGCCCCATTGGTAATGCCAGTGATATCTCCACGGTGCAGCGCATCGTTAAACAACGGCAAATTCACACGATCTGTGAAGAGGGGCGCTGTCCCAATCGGGGGGAATGTTATGCTAACAAAACGGCGACTTTTTTGCTGATGGGTCCAACTTGTACCCGTGCTTGTGCATTTTGTCAAGTGGATAAGGGTCATGCTCCCATGCCTCTTGATCCGGAAGAACCCCAAAAAATTGCTGAATCGGTTCAGTTATTGGGATTGCGGTATGTGGTACTGACATCCGTAGCGCGAGATGATTTACCGGATCAGGGGGCGGGTTGGTTTGTTGCCACAATGGATGCGATCCGGCGATTGAATCCAGAGACCCAAATTGAGGTACTAACGGCAGACTTTTGGGGCGGGAGAGGTCAGGAGAATCAAACGCCAACCGAGTTGCAGCGCCAACGGGTGAAAACGGTGGTGCAGGCGCGTCCAGCTTGTTATAACCACAATATTGAAACCGTCAAACGACTACAGGGACAAGTGCGCCGGGGCGCCCAATATGAGCGATCGCTGGATGTTCTCCGCATCGTCAAAGCCCTTGACCCGACAATTCCCACCAAGTCAGGATTAATGTTGGGACATGGCGAGACAGAAGCCGAGGTAATCGAAGCCATGGAGGATTTGCGCCGTGCTGAATGCGATCGCCTCACCCTAGGGCAATATATGCGTCCCTCTCTGGAACACCTGAGAGTGCAGCGCTATTGGACACCAGAGGAATTTGAGCGACTGGGTGCGATCGCCAAAGACATGGGTTTCACTCATGTCCGTTCGGGTCCCTTGGTTCGCAGTTCCTACCACGCAGGCGAGTGACCAGCACTAGTGAAATTCACCAGGAGGACAAGGGAACAGGGAACAGGGAACAGGGAACAGTAAGTGATTGGATTCATCAAGCCTTGTCGTGTGTCGTTCGTCCACCGAGATTCAGCCCTGGATCGAGAGGAGCACCAGTTCCATAAGATTCAGTCGCTTCCTGGGGGAGGTTGGAAATAACGGCTTCCTCAGTATCTTCATCGTCTACAGGTGTATCTGAAACCAAGTCAGTATCTTCGATGGGTACATCAGAAAGATTTCCGGCTTCTTTTTGATTGATTTCATTGTTTGCTTTAGGAGTCATATCAGCCATAATGTTTTTGTGAATCCTGCGAATACCTATAACTGCAACCTATCCTAAGATTCAAGTTAATCGAATCTGCAAATAGGAGGAAAATTCATCAGTTTCGATCGTGATTGGGTTTTGAGAAAATAGTCTTGACTCAGATACTGGGCGAACGGCACAACAGGTATTAAACGAGGCGAAACATATATCGAAGCCGACTTCGTTGGCAAATCCGATACAGTGCGATCGGCGCATAAATACCTATGGCTGTGCCAAGGATAAGGTGCGCGATCGGATTGGTAAACCCGAAGACATATTGGAGAAAAATTCGTAGTGATGCCGAAGCGATTGTATGAGCCACAAATATTTCTAGCGACAAACTTCCCCATTGTTTCACAACGTCAATTCTATTAAACCGATCCAGGAAAATCGCTAAAGCAACTGAGGCGGCGATGCCAAAGATAGCCACTATAGATGTCAGTAATTTGACCGCTATCAAATTGAACCCAACCGCTAATCCCACAGTAGAAAATCCACCAATTGTAACCATGAGCAAAGTTTGAGTTTTCCATTGACTCAACTGTGACATAAATCGACTACTGCCTACTACCGCACCTAAGGCGAGGTAGATAGCATAGCGGCGGACTGAATATAAAACCCTCCACGAACCCAAGCCAACATCAGCAATTTGCGTCAAGTAAAACAAAAACGCCAAAATTAAAAATACTCTGGAAGAAACATTGAGTTTGTGGACAATTGCATAGACCACCATGATGACAAACAAAGTGTAGAGAAACCAATATTGCATCACAGGTTGGTAGATAATTCGCCACAAGTTACTCCAGGAAACTGAACTATTGGTATAACTCGATGCTATAGCCTGAAGGACAGTCTGAAGCACTGACCAGACAAAGTAGGGGTAGGCGATAACCTTAAGCTTACTAACGACAAACTCTCTTAGCGGTTTGGAAGCTGAACGCTCAATAAATAATCCTGAGAGGTAAAAGAATAGTGGCATGTGAAAGGAATAAATCCACTGATCAATCGAGACAACTATTATTGAAGTCTCAAGGATTGAGCTATTAACTAAACCTCGGAGCGTATGACCAAAAACGACTAAAAATATTCCGATACCCTTGGCATAATCAACCCATTGCACCCGCTGTTTTGTCGCTAATGGAGTTTGGGTTTCTCTAGAGATATTAGCCATCAGCCAATCCTCAACTCAGGGTGCATATCTATGGGAATGTTTAATTGTACCGAATATCAATCATTTTTGGATTTGGGTCAGATTTTAACAGATCTAACAAATGGTTAAAGAGGAACGAGGATGCTTCGCTTTTTTTTGCACGGAAGGGGGAGAATTCAAAGCCTCTCTCCTTGCAGGAGAGAGGTTTGGAGAGAGGTTTTCCAGATTCCGACCAAAAGTAAGGTTATAAGTCAGTCCGCGCAGGCGGACGCAAGTTTGTGTAGCAGCGATTTCAATCGCCTCCTCTTGCTCAACAATCAACGTTCTTAAGTTTGGATTTTAAGTGCATAGTCCCGAAACCGCTCCAAATCGGCTTGAATCGTAGACTCGACAATTCGACCTAAAAATAAACCATCCATCAACTTACCCAAAATGCCGGGAATGTCGTAAGCCACCGTAAGTTTAACAACACTACTTCCGTGGCGATCATAAAAGCGTACTGCACCCCGATTCGGTAAACCATCAACCGATTCCCACTGAATAATCTGATGGGGAACTAATTTCAGAATGCGAGAGATCCAGCTAAATTCAAAGCCACCGCTGGCGAGTTTCCAACGGGACAAATCTGGATTATCTTCCAGGACTTTTACCGAGTCAATCCACTTCATCCAGCGAGGCATTTGTTCTAAATCAGACCAGAGGCTCCAAACGGTTTCCATTGGCACCTCAACTTCAACCTGTACACTGTGTTCTAGCCAGTCAGAGTTATTTGTCATTTGTCATTTGTTATTCGTCATTTGTCATTTGTCATTCGTCATTCGTCATTCGTCACATAATTCTTGTACTTGGTTGGGGCGGGTTTAGTTGCATCTGGGTGAGGGAAGAAACGATAGTAGTAAAACCCGCCCCTACATCCCGGATTCCCCAGTTCTCAGATATCTTTTAAATGGTACTAACTAAGGTTGGTTCTACAGGTGTTTGTGCATGTTCTAGAATCGCTTTAGCCGCACGCCGCCCGGATAGAGTCGCGCCTTCCATACTATCGATGTAATCTTGTTGGGTGTAGCTACCCGCCAAAAAGAAGTTACTCACTGGAGTTTTTTGGTTAGGGCGATAGGGGTCCATGCCCGGAGCTTCTCGGTAAAGCGATTGAGCTAATTTAACCACACTGTACCAGGTCATGTTCAATTCCCGCGAAGAGGGGAAAAGTTCGTGGACTTGCTGGAGGACATGGTGGGCGATGGATTCGTTATTTTGCCGGATAAATGGATCACCGGGCGTTAGGACTAATTGCAACAGTGACCCTTGCCCTTCTTTGTAATAGTCACCGGGACTGGTTAAGGCTAAGTCAGCGAAGCAGGAGAAGTCTGCATCGGGAGTATAGAGGAGATTATCCATCCCCGTCGCTTGTGCCAGTTGCTTGCGTTTTTGAGCATCATGGAGTTCTGTCACCCAGCCATCAAACCGCAGTTGTACGGTGGCGACAGGTACGGTATCTAGCTTGTAGATATTGTCAAACTCTGACCATTTGCGCCATGATTCTGGCAACAGACGCTGTACTCCTGGCACATCGGCGGCGCAAACGTAAGCATCAGCGGTAATGGTTTCTTCGCTTTCACCTTGGGCGATGACTAAACCTGTCACGTTAGCTGAGTCTCCTGTCTCGGTGTAGAGGATGTCTCTCACTCGTCGCCTGGTATAAATTTTTGCCCCTCGCGCTTCCAGGTAATTGATAATCGGTTGATGTAAGTATTCATTCGGCGAACCTTCCAGCATCCTGAGAACGGAAGCTTCTGTTTTTGCAGCAAAGAACTGGAAGATTGTCAACATGCAGCGGGCAGAGATATTCTCGGTATCGATAAAACCGAGGGCGTAGGCAATCGGATTCCACATCCGCTTTAAGCTGCCGTTAGACCCCCCATGCTTGCGGAACCAGTCGGCAAAGCTAATTTTATCCAAGTCGCGAATCGTTTGCATTGCCCCGTTAAAGTCGATCAAGCCGCGTACTAGGGGACTGGTTCCGAGTGCGATCGCGTTTTGTAGCTTATCCTGGGGTGATAGCTGAGAGGTGGTGAAAAAGGCTTTGAGTCCATTAAACGGCGCTCCGGTGATAAAGCGAAAGTCTAGCTCCCCCGTGCGCCCACCCCGATTAATAAAGGTATGGGTATGTTCCTTGAGACGTAGGTTCTCCAATGCCCCTACCTTCTGCATCAAGTCAAACAAGTTGTAGTAGCAGCCAAAAAAGACGTGCAACCCCATCTCAATGTGATTGCCCTCGGCGTCTACCCAACTGCCAACTTTGCCGCCCACGAATGGACGGGATTCAAAGATTTCGACCTCATGTCCGGCATCGACTAATTCTACAGCCGTCGCCATTCCGGCAAGTCCTGCCCCAACGATCGCAACGCGCATCGTAGCCCTTCCTTTTCAGTTTTCTTTACAGATTGTAATAGAATTTGGGTTCCAAATGCAGCCTATCGGCTTGCGATCGCCGTTGATCCCAGTTTTGTTTGCGGGGATGAAATCTTGATAAAGTTGGCTAAACCGACTTGCTGATGTCAGCCAATAGGAATTAGAATGTACACAGTGTCTTACACGTTATACATTGCGTATTACAGACTTACCAGTCTACAAAAATTGGGTAACGTGAATATCTCGCCAAAGAGAAAGCAGGCAAGATTACTCAATCAGAACATCAGGGTTGCTAATCAAAGGTAAAACACCAGTCACAGTCCTTTTACCGACTTAGGGTCTTAGACGTGAGCCTAAACCTAACCAAGCCGACAGGCAATAGCAGTTTTAATGTCACTGTTTTTGCTCAATCATTCTTAATGCAACTCAAATGTGTTTGAACAACAAAGAACTTAAAAGAGAGGAAGAGAAAGTATTACTATCTTCCCTAGCGGTTGAAGTCGATACGATTTTTTTGAAGCTTCGTAAAGCGGATCAAGTCATTCGCCATGAACTGAGCTTACTCGATCATCCCAACATTCAAGCATTTGAGAAGAGTCAGGTTGAGCCAATTAATGTAGAACAATTAAAAAAAATTATTTATAAAATTCCGCCTCAACATTTATTGGTGGATGAGTATGTTCTCTACATGCTTGACAGCAAGACAACGAGCATATTCGGTCTAGTTGAAGATTATAATCATTTCCTGGAACGTCGCCAGAAACTGCAACACAGCAATGATCAGAGTGATCTAAAGAATGTTGATGAAAATTTAGTTTATGCGATTCGTCGTTTGGGGGCGATGATCTATCATTTAAATATTCACTTAAATTTGCTAACGGTCTTGTTAGTTAAAGCCCCGTTTTTTACCAATCATCAGCAAATAACTATTAACGAAAGCAAAGATAAGTCAGAAAAAAAGCTGCTGGATGACTGGGATAAATGGCACGACAATGTTCGGTTTCTAGAAATCACTATTGATGAACCTTATGCGATTGTAACGTGGGCGATGGAAGAGCTTGGTGGAGATGCCATTCTCCAGCATGAGCAAGGCAATTGGCAATTGATGACGATTAGCACAAGCCGATTCGATGCTAAAGCCTTTGAACCCGTGAATATTTCCTCAGATGCAGCTCAGCGTCTGCTCAAGCGTCACTACCAAAAACTGGGATTCTAAATTGATTGGACTTTGGACAAAAACAATAAATTTGCGTAATTTATTTGCCAAGGCATTTAGGGCAGAAAAATTAGATGTAGGGGCGGGTTTAGGGACAATTGTAGGGGCGGGTTTAGGGACAATTGTAGGGGCGGGTTTAGGGACTAAAGTCAGCTAAGCTGTCATGCATTTAAAATGGCAATGGGTAGCGAGCAAGATGCTCGCACTACAAGGATTTCGCCATTATTGACATTAAGGTTTAAATGCCGAACAGCTTAGTCACCACTAACGGAACAACAAAACCCGCCCTCCCCACCAATCAATGAACAACAAAACCCGCCCATCCCCCACTGAACGGCAATCGATTAATCCCCAACTGGACAACCCAACCCACCTTATTTTCAACCGCGATGGGGGTAACTAACCCGGATTTGGTATTGTTTTCAATGACAAACTCCGCCGTTAACTTTTATTGTCCCTACCTACTTACCGTGTCAAAGCTAAAGGAAGAATCGAGCTTACTAGGGATACCTTTTCTTTGAACCCGTTTCAACGGGTTTCAGCTTTTAGCCCCAACTTTAGTTGAGGGCTTAAGTCTAAACAAATTGCATTGTGCGAATTTCTTGCCACAGTTCCTGATACTGTGCCATAGCTTTTGAGGGTAAGGGATATAGAAATTCACTGGCTTCGAGTATAGAGGGTTCGGGCAAGAGTACCGAACTCTTTCGCAGTGAGTCGGGTAGCGTAGCCGGATTCAGGGTAACCAGTATTGGTGAAGCCGCATGACTTAATAAAGAAATGTCGATCGCGGATTGTTGTCGCCAGCAAAAATCAATCCATTGCTGAGTTAATGATTGGGACGTTTCTGGTTCTGGCGATTTAGCAGCCGTCTTTTGCACAGCAGGTTGTACCCACACATCTGCCCAAAGAGAGGTTCCTGAACGAGGAATGACAGCTTGAATTTGGCGATCGCGTCCGCGCAGGGATAGGATATCGGTAGACCAACCCACCGCTAACCAGGTATCGCCTAACACTAAAGGTTCTAGATAGTGATTTGAACTGTAGAGTTTAACCTGTTTATGCAGGTCTAAGAGTTCAGTTTTCAGATTGGGGACTTGACTCAAGTTTGCGGTATTATAGGAAAATCCTAATTTTTTTAAGGTCAACCCAATCACCTCTCGCAGACTATCAAGTAACGAAATGCGATCGCGTAATTCTGGACGCCATAAGTCACTCCAATCTGTAGGTGTCCACCCTAATTCCTCAAACTTATCCCGGCGATAGGCAATTACTACTGTCCCCCAGCGATAGGGTGCGCCCCAGATTAATCCCGATTCGTCAAGTTGTCCTTGGCGATTGCGTCTGACAATCTCTTGCCAACGCGGGGGTAACTGTTGCCATCCTGGTAACGTTGACAGCTTTAGGGGTTGAATCAGTTGCTCACTGATAGCAGATTCTAACCAATAATCTCCTAGTGTGACCAAATTGGCGATCGCGGGAGGTTTGCGACTAATCAGAGGCAGGGAAAACCTAGGCGAGGATTCTGGGTTTTCTGATTGTCGTTTCCACACCCGAAGGTTCTGGTATATATCCTTAAGCTGGGCTTGTGGGTCAAACTTGAGCCTCACGGGTGACTCTAGGGTTTGGCGAAATTCAGCCAATAACTGAACCGGAATTGAATTTTGCAACAGTCCTACATTTAAAGCCGTTGACTGTCTAGTGCCACACCCAGACGCCAATTGCCCCAGTGCTAGGGCGCTAGCGCCCATAAGAAAGGAGCGTCGTTTCATCCCAAAATCTGCTGAATTGAGTAAAAATACTACATTGTATACGCTTGCTCCCAACAAACTAACACAATTTTGGTGTTCTGTGAGACTGACAGCCAAAGAATCTATTTGCTATACAAGTGACCAGTGTTCCGTAACTCGTTGAGTAAATCTGGGAACTTATCCAGAGTTCGGACTGAGTTAAAGGCGCAATTGTAAATAAAACCTTAAATAGTTAGATTGGCGACATTACAGGAAGACAAAGCGAACATCTGGAAAAAAAGGCGATAAAAGCCCCAGATAAATCATTTTGGGGGTTGACTTAATGGTTGAAACTTGTGCGCTATGAACAATTAGCAGGATATCGGGGTATGAATTGTCTCAAATCGTTAAATGAATCCGCAGGAAGGTAGCCTTTGAGTGTAAATTGACTAGCATGAAATAGAACTCGTTATGGAAATTGGTAATCAGATGGATACAGTTCAACAACAAATCAGCGCCCTAAATCATAAAGTTGATGCCATATATCAAAGTATTGAGCAACTCAACCACAAAGTTTCCCAGGGTTTACCTGAAGTCCAGCCGATGCCAACTGTAGAGTCTGAGCTACAGGCATCAACCGCCAAGGTTAATGACATCCCCGTCTATGCGAATCCCCAACTGCTTGACTCCGTAACGGAATACAAAGATATCCTGATTGAGGATACTGGTGAAGTTGCTCAATTTCATACAAATCACAACAGAAATCCTAATCCAGAGAATCCCTTGTCTGCTGATGTGCAAGTGCAACGCCTCACCGCCCAATTGACTGCTGCTTACAATCGCATTGCGGCTTTAGAAGAACAGCTTCTCGCCCGCCGCATTCACTCGTAAACCAGGTTCGGTTTGGTTAAGGAGCTGGGAAGCAGGGGGAGCAGAGGGAGCAGAGGGAGCAGAGGGAGCAGGGGGAGAGAGGGGAGAAAGCCTTTAATTTTAGCTTATCCGAGTGGAGCATTGCTGTCCCTAACATACTCCCAGATGCTTGAGCTTGAGTTGACACCAATGCTCTAAACTAAATTAAATGCTCTAAATTAATGGTGTTGAGCCAGAAGTGCTTCAATGGCTTGCAGTAATTGACTCGTGTTCCATCCTTGGTAAAGATGAGATGTGATCGCACATCCTCCCGCACCGACACCTTCCTTGACATATCCTTGTTCGTAAGCCCGTAGCTGCGGATAACGTGACTTGGCAAAACTTAAGTCGGTTGCCAAAAGGGGAACACCACCGATCGCTCGTGCTAATCCTACCGTATCACCCGTGGGATCATCTGCTACCCAGCGAGTTGTACCGATAACTATCTGCTGAGGGTGCCATGACAAAGAATTAAGACTACGACGATAAGCTCTAATTTTGGCTCCCTCAGCTCCCCTAGCTTCCCCAGCTCCCCCAGCTCCCCCAGCTTCCCCAACTTCCCCAGCTCCCCCAGCTCCCCCAGCTTCCCCAGCTTCCCTTGCTTCTTGAAGAAGCGCCAACACCCGTGCTAGTGCGTAAACTGCTAGCATTTGCGTCCCTCCAGCTAACAAAACACCGACGCTTTGACTTGCCCCTATCACCATTCCGGCGGCTGTAATTTGCATGGGATCACCTACGGCGGCAACTAACTCGAAGGGATCAATGAATTCTGCCTGTTTTGTTTCCCAACCAGCCTGTTGTAGTCCCATCCGAACAATTTCTGCTTTTTGCAGATGATTACAGTGAGGATGGCTGCTATTGACTTTACCCATGGCGGCAATACCCAAACCTGTCAACACACTCAAAGCCGTTGTGGTTCCGCCAACGACGCATTCAGCAATCATTACATATCCGCTTGGGGTCAGAGTTGCCAGCTTTTGACCCCAAATTAAGCCTTGCTCAAATAGCTGTTTTACAGTATTGATGGGCAAGGCTTTTCCGGTGGTTAAACAGTTAGCGGGTAACCCCCCTAAGTTTATGGCGGGAACAGCAGGCGGTTGAGGTAAACCCGCATTGAATAGATAAACCGGAAGCTGACAAGCCTCAACAACAGCACGAGAAATCAGGACAGGGGATGCCCCAGCATCCAAGGGAGGTAGAGGATACTGAGGATTGGCAGTAAAACCATTAACTAAGAATTCAGCATCCGCGATCGCAGTATACTTCCGATCCTCTGGAGTTGCCCCAGCCGCAGAAATGCCGGGGATCAACCCTGTTGCCGTAAATCCTAAAATACAAGCGAGTAGGGGAGGTTGCCCCCTATACTGCTGCAACCATTGATTTCCTTGAATGAATTGGGTATGGATGCGGATCAATTACAAATGACTCTTGACAAATGACAAATGACAAATGACCAATAACCATTAAACGAGGACAGGTGTTTCGGGTTGATCCAGTTCTCGAAATAAAGGTGTACTCAAATAGCGTTCGCCAAAACTGGGCTGTACCATAACAATTAACTTACCCGCATTTTCTGGACGTTTCGCCACCTGAATCGCGGCACATAAAGCGGCACCGGAGGAGATTCCCGATAATAACCCTTCCTCTCGTGCCAAACGGCGACCAAAAGCGATAGCATCTTCATCACTGACTTGAACCACTTCATCAATCAGGTCTGTACGCAAAACTTGAGGAACGAAGCCAGCACCAATCCCTTGAATCTTATGGGGTCCAGCTTGCCCGCCAGAGAGAACTGGACTACTGGTCGGTTCAACGGCGATCGCGGTAAAATCGGGTTTACGTTGCTTAAGCACTTCGGCAATACCCGTAATCGTACCACCAGTGCCAACACCAGAAATAAGAATATCGACCTGACCCTCAGTATCTGCCCAAATTTCTTCAGCCGTTGTCTCTCGATGAATTTTGGGATTAGCTGGATTCTGAAACTGTTGCAGCATAAAAGCTTCAGGAGTGCTTTCGGTAATTTCGTTGGCTCGGCGAATTGCTCCTTTCATTCCCTCGCTTCCGGGTGTCAGCTCTAGTTTGGCTCCATACGCTTTCAGCATAGATCGCCGTTCCATGCTCATCGTATCGGGCATCGTCAAGATTAGCTGATATCCTTTAGCGGCGGCTACCATCGCTAGGGCAATACCTGTATTCCCCGATGTTGGTTCCACTAACACCGTTTTTCCCGGATGAATCTGACCCGCTTCTTCGGCTGCCTGAATCATACTCATCCCGATGCGATCTTTCACAGAAGCGGCAGGGTTCATTCCCTCCAGTTTCACCACAATTTGTCCTACACATCCCTCGGCTTGAGGAATCCGGTTGAGCTGAATTAGGGGAGTGTGACCAATTAATTCTGTGATATTATGAGCAATCCGCATAGTTTCTCCTTATCAACGACTCGTCACTTCAGCTAATCCCGCAGGAGCCTCACAGTTAATCTATCTTATCCTGTTACTGTTTTGTGATCGCTAACGTTAACCCCTCGATATTTCAAGGGTAAGAGAGTTGACGTAGCCGGAGGTTTCACCAAATGGTGAACTCTCAAAGCCTGACCCCGATATTTTCCGATCACCTCATCTTCCGTTACCTCAACCTGGGCAGGGGTTAGGTCATAGTTAACGCCTCGATACACCAGCTTAACGTTATGCTCATCTGGCAATGACGACTCGGTGACGGGCTGAGACGATGAAGAACTGCGTCTATGATTGCTAAAAATGACTAATGCCAGCAGCAATAATTGAATTTGCCAGGGGGCTAAACATAACGTTACAACTAAGCTAACTAAAGCAATGGCAGCGGCAAGATAAGCCATTTCATTAGCCAATTGTTTAAAAAGATACGCAGTGACGAGGAAAATCCCCAAGGGAATGATAAACAATAAAGACATATCAAGTGACCTGTAACCTACTGTAATCTGTTATCTTAGCGAATTACCAACGTATCAACAGGTGAGCCAACTCTGTTGTAGCAATATTGACAGATAAGTAGTCGGACTTTCATTAAAGTTGATGGTAGGGAGCGTCATTCGTCATACTCGCTCCCTTGAGAAGAAAGCTACGTCATTCTTCTTATGTAAGGGTTTGAGGCGTGTTTACAAAAATTAATAATCCAGCAAAACTTGTACCCACTGAGGCGGACGAGGAATAGGATTTTTCAGGCGATCAAAGATGAGTAACGCCACCAGATGAACCACAAATAAATAAATGGCGTTATTGATCACAATTGCCACAATTGCCACCACCTGAATTAACATTAAACTGGGTTGAGCGAGTAACCCCAGCTTGACAAACCCCCATTCCACTAATTCGGTAATTTGAGTCATCACATAAACCCACAGATCCTCACTCAAAAGAATTGAGAGCAACCAAAAGCGAAAAAAGAATCCCAAAGTTCCCAGTAGCGTACCAATCCCAATGGAAAATAACCAATTGGCTTGACGTTTCCACAAGGCGCCCAACTGAACGCCCATCAAACCGTAGGGAATCAAAAACAGGATACTGCGGGTTGGTCCTTGTAGCACCGACAGCAATAACCCTGAAACCAGTGCCGCCATCCAAGAGGCTCGATTTCCGCGACGCATGTACACCAAGGCGATTGGCACCGGGAAAAACATCTTCAGGACTGGACCGAGGGGAAAATAATAATTAATGAGCCAAATCAAACTCGCTGTACTGGCGAGGAACGCCGTTTCCACCATGACGACAGTGGTATTGAATTGTCGCTGTTGTGCCTGAGATTGTTGACTCGCTGAATTTTTGTCCTGATTAGGGATTAGCCTTTCAGGTCTAGCATTGGTTGATGGTTCCGTCTCTGGCGCTAGTTCCTCCACTAAATCCCATTCGTCATTGACATTTTCTGAGTCCTTTGAGGAGGATTCAGTATTCTGATCGGGATTAGGGCGAGGCGCTTGGGCATCCTCAAAAGAATCGCTCATGCAGCTTTTATCAACGCTTGATCAACCTCCACTTTAACGCCCCTTTCACCTCGACATGATCGCCTGATCCCCTTGCGTAGGTAAATCTGCCTCAAACCTTACCAATGATGAAGAACATAAGACAAATAACACTTCTAAGCAATAATGCGTTCTAATGCCGCCAGATCCGGGATAAACATAATATCGTGTTCTCGCTTAATCAAGCCTTTTTTTTCCAGCTTCGTCAAAACTCGCGTCACTGTCTCCCGTGCCAATCCACTCAAACTGCTTAACTCGCGATGGGGTAAGTTGGGAATCTCAGTGCCTTGCTGTTTAAGTTTACCCTGACCCTCTGCCAAAAACAGGAGCGTGTCTGCCACTCGCGAGGTACTATCCGACTCTCTCAGGCGGAGACGGCGATTAACTTGGCGCAAGCGCTTTGCCATAAGCTGAGACAAACGAACCCCGGCTAAAGGTTCATCATGAATAAGCTGGATAAAATCCTGGGCAGGTATACTGCCAATCGTCGTGGGCGTTAGGGTAATCACATCGGTAGAACGAGGTACCTCATCCAGCGCCGCCATTTCGCCAAAAATTTCCCCCTTCCCTAAAATGTTGAGGGTCACCTCTTTCCCTTCCAGGTTATAGGTACGAATTTTTGCCCAGCCCTCCAAAATGAAGTAAACTGAGCCACCCCAGTCATTCTCCAGCAAAATAACTCGATCCTTGGGGTGGCTGCGAGTAACAACATGAGAAGTCGCTTGATTCACACTGGCTTCTGGTAAGCCAGAAAATAAAGGAGCAGTGCGAATCAACTCATTAACATTAGAGTTCATTTCGTGTGAGCTGTATCGATCATCCATGAAGCCAAACCACATTGTATACGCCGTGGACAAGTACGGCGATTTGTTATCCTCAAAAACTTAAGCAGGTTCCTTGCTGTTTCACAACAGACACAAAATTGAGTCTTTGTGGTACAAGCGCCCCTCATCACCCCATCCAGACCAGCCATAATGGCAGATACAAGGGACTTATGTCCTGATCGATGAACGGCGCTATACTCCCTCGAAGTGCCTTTAATTCTAATCCTATTGGAAATTCAAGCTAATCAGCCGGAGATTGGTACACAGCTATTATGCTGCATATTGAGGGAGATTTAACAACTTAGATGCCTGTAATCAGGACTTGAGAGGACATCGGTTAGCCAGAATACGTTTTCAGACTAGGCTAACGGCAAGGGTTCATGTTCCTACATAATAAAAGCAGGCGATCGCAATAACTCCTGCGAAGCGTGAACATAAGTTGTCAGGCGTTCCACCGTGACTAAACAGAAGAAAATCCAATCGCTGATTGCTGATATTGACAGTCTCCTTGCCAAGTTTGGCTCCCGTTTCCCT
Organism: Coleofasciculus sp. B1-GNL1-01; assembly: GCF_040220235.1. Classification (NCBI taxonomy): domain Bacteria; kingdom Bacillati; phylum Cyanobacteriota; class Cyanophyceae; order Coleofasciculales; family Coleofasciculaceae; genus Coleofasciculus; species Coleofasciculus sp. B1-GNL1-01. The sequence continues at coordinate 92,544 of NZ_JAVJTO010000055.1, read as the reverse complement.
TGGTCTAAACCCAACGATTTAGCCCGCGATCGCGAAATCCTAAAACGGGTGCGTAGCTATCTGCTGTCGATGCAGTCAGACGAAATGGCAATGTCGCCATCCCCCGAATCAGCCGTTACACCAATTGTGCAGGCGGTTGCTCAAGAAATGGAGAGTATCCGCCAACAGGTTACAGAACCCTTGCAGACTGAATTGTCAGCATTACGTCAACAGCGAGAGTCCTTAACTCAAGACATTCAGCACCTTGAGCAGAAAAAACAGCAATTGCAAAATACTGTTACCGCGAAAGGGGGCGGACAAGAGCAACCTCTCCCAGAATTTGCTCAGGATTTAATTCACCAGTCAACCGAACGCCTGACCCAGCAACTGGCTCAAATCTTACTGAATTTAGAAGCTCAACTGCTCAACGCTTCATCAACATCGGACTCACCCGGGCAACCTGCCTCTGGAATAATGTTGCCACAAGAACGCTTGGAGCAACTGCGGCAACTGCAACGAGAGAGCGATCGCATGTTGCTCAATCTCGATGCCAACCAACGGTCACTCTTTGATGCACTTGATCGGGATCTGCATGGGTATCAGCAATCTTTGTCTCAAGGACTTGACAAAATGCATCGCTTGAGCAATCAAGGAGAGCTATTATTTACAGCCCTGGTCAATCGCCTCGCCCAGCTATTGGGACGAGAAACCTCAACCTTGGTGCAATCGTCTCAACCTTGGTCAGAGGTGACAGAATTATCCCAGTCAATGCCCGATTCAACGTCATCGACATCAAAACAAGAGGGCATTTTTGTGGGCATTGATCCGGTGTCTCAGCCTGAATTCAATGTGACCCTATCTGCCAACGCTTTAACCCCATCCCCACCAACTCAGGCTCAACTACCGTCTAAAATTGCTGATCAGCAATGGACTAAAGAACTCGAAACAGAAAATTTAGCAGACAATCCCCTAGACGCCTTGATTGGCTGGGATATGGATACCTCTATCTCAGAAAATGATTCAAACTTTCAAGACCTAGATTTCCTCTTAGGCATCGATAGTACGCCGGAGTCCACAACACCATCATCCCCCTCAGCCCCAATCTCTCAGGCGGATGACACGCAACCTGTAGAACCAGAGGTTGCCGATCAAACTGAAGTCGAGAATCGCCACCATGAAATTGATGAGTTGTATAACACCTTATTTGGCACAGACGCAGTCCTAGACTCCAATACCCCTGCTTCAGCCAATACCGTCGAAGTGACGGATGCAAATACCTCAGCAACATCAATCACCACAACGGAAGGGCAAGATGAGCGATCCTCGGATCAGGCTTTCGGTGAGACTGTATCGGTGGAGATTGCTGATTATCTATTTGACGGATTCACTGATCCCGCCGATGAACCGAGTTCAGCCGAACCCTGGATTGAAGGCATCAATCATGATCAACTATCCTGGGAAACCTTATTATTTGAAACGCCAACACCTGACGCCCCGATTGAGTCAGAGGTAGTCGCCACGCCAGAACCCGCCACTTATTTTTACCAGGAAAGGTTCAGCAAGTCTCAAGATGTTAAAACAATTACCGCCCTAACCGATTTACTCGATGAAATGGGGATCAGTTATTCCTCCCCCCTAGCCGATACTCCATCCATCGCAACGACTCGTGAGGAAGAATGGTTTTCGGAACACCCCGGAGAAACCGATTCCTCCGTTACCTCAGTTGAGGATCACTATATTCCCGCCTCACCCGATGAAGATTTGCTGGTTAGCGATGAATCGCAACAGTTTTCCGGTCAAGAGATTAGGCTAGACCAAAGTACCCTCCAGCAGCTTAGTGAAGACCTACACAGCTTTGAAGCTGAAGACCATCTGAATATTGTCCCTCAGCCGTCCCCGTCTCGCGATCGCACCGTTTCACCGCCAAACTTCGATTTGGACTCAATCCAGTCATTGCCCATGTCAGAGGAGTTGTTGGCAGAAGATTGGGAAGAGTTTGCCCTCCATGACCTATCCCAAGAGGATGTTATCTTCCCAGATTGGCAACAGACAACCCCAACTGACCGAGACTCTCGCGAACCTGATCCCTTGGTGAGTGACTCGGAGAAAACGACGCCACCACCATCCCCAGAGTTGGACGATGTTTATGATGATTTGTCTGAGGAATCGATTGACTTAGAGCAAGACAATGTGGTAGAAGAATATGTCTTGGAAGACTCCGTGACTCCTGATCAACATTCCGTGAGCCAACCTCAAGAAACGTCTTTAGAGGATGGCGAACACAATAGGGATTAGAGTAGGGACACGGCAGTGTCCATTGGTGTCAACTTAAGCTCAACCCCTCGTCCCCAGCCCCTCTCCCACGCCAGCCCTCACCCCCAGCCCCTCTCCCAAGCTTGGGAGAGGGGAGCAAGAGGGGAGCAAGAGATCCGGTTCCCCTTCTCCCGTGCAACAAAAACGAAGTATCCTCTGTCATCCCCCCTCTTGTAGGGGGGAACGAGGGGGGTCGGGAGAAGGGGTTAGGGGATGAGGGGGAAATGTCGAGAAGTAGATAGACACAGCTTAAAATCTTGCCAGCATTGGTTTTCTCGCCTGTAGTTGACACGGGTGGACACTGCCGTACCCCTATAGGTAGGTAATGTGACTTGATCATCAAATTGGCTAGTGGATACCAATAATCCTCTCTGGTACTTAGGAATTGATTTCGGCACCACGGGGCTGTCGGCTGTGGTGTTGAACAAAAACACAGGTCAGCACTACCCTTTATATTGGCAACAGGAATCGTCAACCACCAATCATGATTCAGGCGATCGCGTATTTCGCTTACCGACACAAACCTCCGCGAGTCCTACCGTGGTAAAAGCAGCAGGAATAAGGGTGTCCACGGTTAAACCCTATTTACCGTTGGCAATTCCTTACTATTGCCCAGAACATCGTCAGTGGGAACCAATGTTAGCGTTACCCGATGGACGGGTTCCTCTCTATTGGGTACGGCGATCCTTACAGGCAATGTTAGCCACTTTAACCCCAGAGACGGTTCGCACCAAGGTGTCATTGCAGGTAGGGGCGATGGGTCTAGAATCCGAATTACTAGCAGACGCTTTGGCACAACTGGCAGGTGTTATTGTCAGTTATCCAGCCGATTGGGGCGATACCTACCAGATTAATGTCCGAGAAGCCGTATTAGCTGCCAAGTTAGTCAAGGAATCGCAACAAATTGTCTTTTTAGAAGATGCGATCGCCTCCCTCTTGGCCGCTTTTCCCACGGCTGAACCCGCCTCTTCCCCCTTGAGGTCTCAATCTACTACACTTGGGCGTGGCTGGACGTTGGTGATCGATAGTGGCGCAACCACCACGGAATTGGCATTAGTGGATTTGCCTTACAATCCCCGCCAATTAACCTACGCCGATTTTAAACTTCAAAGTTGGTCTTACGCAGGTCAGGCTATTGATCAAGATATCGTTTGGCAGTTACTCTACCCGCAGATGTCTGAGGCGCAATTAGCACAACTGAATCTTAGCCAGGATTTAGAACCCCCCTTACCCGGTCAACCTGACCCCAAACGACGCGATCGCGCTTTATTCGAGTTACAGCATTCGGTGTTAGGACAGGCGCTACTGAAAGCGGCTGAATATTTGAAGCTGATTTTGCCACACAAAACTGAATTTACCCTGGAATTGGGTGCGTATCGATGGACGGTGCAGCAAAAAGACTTTAACAGTGCCGTTATCACACCGTTTATTGAACAACTCAACCAACAGGTCAACCGATTGCTGATTCAAGCCGGACAATCCCAACAGGCGATCAGTCAAGCTATCTGTACGGGAGGAAGTGCTAAGTCAAACAGGGTGAAGCAGTGGCTTCAGGACAAATTGCCTAACGCTACACTGATTCAAGACAGTGAATTTCCCCAAACTTGGGTCGCTACCGGACTAGCGAGGTTACCCCTGTATCCTCATGTCTTTAATCGCTTCCAGCAACAGTATAGTGACTACTTTCTGCTGTCAGAACTGCTAAAGGCGTTTCCCTCAACAGAGAAGGAATCAGGAATTCGAGATTACACTCTGGCAGAGATTCGGCAACGCTTAGAACGTCAAGGTCTCAACACAGTCGCCTGTAATGAACGGTTGCTGGGGTTTTTGGATGGTGAGTTACCGTCAGGGTTAATCCCGGATGGCGATCGCCTACGGGGGTTCTCTCCAGCTTCTCTCCCAGATTTTCCTGATGCTGATCTGGCTGATGTCAACCTATTTTCACCCGTAGGCGATCGGCTTTATCGTCCCAATTTCCAACAACACGAGCGTCTACGTCAATACCTTAAACTGATTGCATCCAGTCTATCTCAAACGTTTGATGAGCCTTTAATCATTAATTTTAATCATTGCTATAAATAAAAGCTATCAACATACTTTAGAGACGTTGCATATAGCGTCTTCTTATGAAACATAGATAAAAACCCTGACAAAATAGCGAACGAGACGCTCACACTACAACTGTTCTCTGTTTCCCATTCCCTATTCCCTATTGCCTCTCCCTACCACAAGACTTATTTAGCAGCCCCTACTTATTCAGTAACCTCTAAATCAGTTGTGAAATGATAACCCTTACTGGATAAGGGTTTTAGCGCCATTTATGTTCACGCCTCATTTAAACGGGCTATGACTATATAATCTACATCTTAAGATAGATGCCAAAGGTAAAGTCATTACTTAGACCCTAGATCGCGCTTTCAGCTTTGATTAGAAATTGTTAGATGGCGTAATCCTCGTTAATCTCAATCCATAATCTTCATCATATCTTCATAAAAACTGCATTCAGTCGCTATAGAATTGTAAAGAATTCGTGAAGTGTATCCAACGGACTATTTTTTTTTGGCAAACCTCTCAATAATATAGAACATGATAATCGGCTAAATAACTTACAACTTGTAATACAACTGAGTTTGCACTGTGTTTACTACATCAAACGGTTCCACACCCTTACCGGGTGATCCCCCCCAGCTCCAAAGTTCCTCTCGATTAATTGTGCAGCACCGATCGGCAACCTGCAAAATTAAACGTCTCATTGATATTCTGGGAGCTGTGGTTGGCTTGTTTCTGACGGCAATTCTCGCCATACCAATTGTGATCGCCATCCAGATTGACGATCCTGGTCCAATCTTCTATCGTCAACTTCGTTGTGGTTTACGAGGTAAATCCTTTCGCATCTTGAAATTTCGTTCAATGGTTGTAGATGCTGATCGCAGGCAACATTTGGTGCAAAATCAGGCAAAAGGTCATATCTTTAAAAATACCAACGACCCTCGCATCACTCGTGTAGGTCGGTTTTTGCGGCGCACCAGCTTGGATGAATTGCCTCAATTTTGGAATGTGCTTAACGGTGAGATGAGCTTAGTCGGGACTCGTCCGCCCACCCTGAATGAAGTACAGCACTATAAGTCGCATCATTGGCAACGATTGAGAACTAAGCCAGGAATGACTGGAGAATGGCAAGTCCATGGTCGCTCTAGTGTGATTGATTTTGAAGATATTGTGTCGATGGATCTAGCTTATCAGCGCAAGTGGTCTCTTCTCTATGACTTCCAGCTCATTCTGAAAACGATTGCTGTAGTTCTGAAGAAGCAAGGAGCGCATTGAACCGACGTGTATCTCGGTTTAAGTTGCTATTGCCGAAAAAATTCTTTGTAATTTTTCAATCCTTAATATTTAAACAACATCCAGCAATTAAGATTTTCTAATCCTAACTCGATTAAACTAAAAAAATAATGTTCAGGGACAATTGTAGGGGCGGGTTTAGGGACAATTGTAGGGGCGGGTTTAGGGACTCAATTCAGCTAGTCACCGATAACAGAACAGCAAAACCCGCCCTCCCCACCGATAACGGAACAACAAAACCCGCCCTCCCCACCGATAACAGAACAGCAAAACCCGCCCTCCCCACCGATAACAGAACAACAAAACCCGCCCTGATTCATAAATCTGATGACACTACCCACATGGATTACATTTTCTCGATTACTCGGATTGCCCTTTATTCTATACGGACTGCATGATCCCACAGATCAGACGCGCTGGATTTGTCTGGCAATCTTTCTCATCGCCGCAGGTACGGATTGGTTAGATGGTTATCTGGCGCGAAAACTGGATCAAGTTACGGATTTAGGAAAATTTCTTGATCCGTTAGTGGATAAATTATTAGTCTTAGCCCCCCTTTTAGCCTTAATCGAATTGGGTCAGGTTCCCGCTTGGGGGGTGTTTCTGATTTTAGCGCGGGAATTAGCGATCGCGGGTTGGCGAGTGAACCCCAATTTGACCCAGGAAATTAGTGGCGCAAATATTTGGGGCAAACTCAAAACCGTAACTCAAATTACAGCAGTTGCCCTATTAATTGCACCACTTCCGCAGGTGTGGGAGATGCCATCCCTTGTCCTATTTTGGTTATCGGTTGTCCTCACCCTAATTTCTGGCGGAATTTACCTTTTACCTCAACTCGCGGCTAATATTTGGTCATCTAAGGAGAAATCCACCTCCGCTTCATGACGTCCAGATGCTAGGTAATCATTTTGGAATGAGTCCTTAAGTCCCGATATCAAGTCATATTCCGGTTCCCATTTGAGTTGAGTCTTGGCTTTCTGGACATCAGCAAAAAAGTGTTGGGTTCGCAGGGGGAACGCTTTGCGCTTGCCAAAATCAAATTTTTTGGGATTGTAATGTAACAGATCGAAATCCTTGGGGGATTTGCCCGCCGCGACAATACAGGCGTTTGCCAAGCCGTCAAAGGTGACATAACGATCGCCAGATACATTGTAAATTTGTCCAATGGCTTGCTGGTTTCCTAGTACCATAGACATGGCACGGGCTAAATCTTTACAATGTCCCAGTTGTGTGATATATAGACCACTACTGGGAATTAGGATCGGGCGATCGCGAACAATGCGGTCAAAGAACCAGGCTTCTAAGTCATTATAGTTTTGAGGTCCATAAATATAGGTTGGACGAATCGCCGTAAAGGGAATTCCCTGGGCGTCTAGATACGCTTCCGTCTCATGTTTCCCTTTGTGACGACTTTTCGGATCAACAGAATCGCCTTCTACATGGGGCATTTGGTCAGATTGTAAATAGACACCTGCCGAACTCATATAGACAAAATGCTGTACTTTGTCTTTAAATATCTCAACTAGGGGTTGAGTGTCACTGAGTTCCCGCCCGTTATTATCAAAGATGGCATCAAACGTTTCTCCAGACAGCTTTTCCTTGAGTTGGGTAGCGTCTTTGCGATCGCCATGAATCTGTTGTACCCCTTCAACAGGGGCAGGTTTATTCCCTCGGTTGAACAGTACCACCTCATGTCCTTGTTCAACTAAGATTTTGGTTAAGTAGACTCCAATGAAGCGAGTGCCACCCATGATTAAAATTCGCATGATTATCCTTCGTCATTCGTCCTTCGTCATTTGTCATTTGTTCTGGGTTACGGGTTTGTCACCTCAAAAGTTCTGATCCAAACCACCACCACAGAATTAGTAATCTGATCGCCTCTGTCTGTTGAAGAGCGATCGCATTGCCTAGATTACAGCATTGCCATGGTTCAAGACTACTCTATCGATTTTACCCGCTACCTGCGATCGATTTGCTGTGTCTATGAACAGTTTTTGCTAGAACAAGCCAAACAAGCCCTTTTTAACCCCTAGAATACGAGTTCGTAGTCAGCGCTTTAGCGCTTCTGGCACGCTTCGTGCCTACTACAAACTTTTCTAACCCAAAAAAGTTCTAAAATTAGAGAGTACAATCCTAATCTATCAGTGCAGTGACTAGCCATGACTCAATAAGTTTTATTTAGCCAGAAAAAATGAGACGTTCTCGTTCTAGGGAAATAGGCATAGCCATACCCTCTACAGATTTTGCTTAAGCAAAAACCACAGTTCGATTCCCGTCAACTAAAACCTGATGGCGGAGATTAACAGCGTAGCCGTTTGGGGTTGATGCGTTCCCTTGCTCATTTTCTTCCCTGTAGCTGGAATTCATCGCTGAGAATGCAGTGATTCTATCAATTTATTCCGTAAAAATTGTATAGGCTAAATCAGAAAACCCTTATCGACACTTTCCTTGATGAATCCAAAGCCGATGACACAGCCAATCATTGGAATTACTACCTATAACGACAAGCCAACGGGAAATTTTTATTCCCCAGCGGGTTATACTCAGGCAGTCCAGTCTGCTGGAGGGATACCCATTTTGCTTCCGCCTGTTCAATCTGATCCTGCGGTTTTGCTGAACCAGGTGGATGGATTAATTTTTACAGGTGGGGGTGATATTGATCCCGATTTCTACAACGGTTCCTCTCATCCGACGATTTATGGCACTGATCCGGAACGAGATCAGGCTGAATTGGCACTCGCGAAACTAGCATTGGCGAAACACAAGCCTGTTTTGGGGATTTGTCGCGGCTTAGAAGTGCTGATGGTAGCGAGTGGGGGTGATTTAGTTCCCCATCTGCCAGATGAATTTGGGGAAGATATCTTGCATCGCGAGGAAATGCTTAAACCGAGTCAGCATACGGTGCGGATTTATGCCGATAGCCAACTGTCTGGAATTATGGGAGAGGAGGAACTTACTGTTGTCTCTTGGCATCATCAAACCGTGCGTACAATACCTTGTAGTTGGCAGATTGTCGCTAAAGCCGAAGATGGCTTAATTGAAGCATTAGAACATAAACAGCATCCTTTTGCGATCGCGCTGCAATGGCATCCAGAACTATCCCTCCCAGATTCCAGACATTTTTCCATTTTCCAAGCATTGATTCAAGCCGCAAGCTTTGATCAAGACGCATTAAACTCGAATAGTTTTCATTTGCAAACAACAGGCTGGGGATGTGGATGAACTTACCTAAACCGTGACGTTTTTTGGGATAATTGCCAATTTTAGGATAATTTATGCAAAAATAAAATAATTTTGATTCGTTAAATGCATAAATTATCCTAATTTCATGCCTAAATATACGAAACTGCAAGGTATAGCACTCTTCGATTGAGTGGCAGACATTGCAGTAGGTAATATGATTAATCGATTCATTCCGGAGGAACTGGCGATCGCGCCTGCGTATCCTGCCGGATATCCGCCCCATCTCATCTTGAGAGAGGTGTCCATTGATGGCAATACCTCCGTCCAGATTTGGTCGCCCAAATCTGACGCTATCTTGCTGCCTGAAGAGGTAAACCTACTTAGGAGCGATCGCCTGCGCGTGGAAGTGATATGCTCTAGATTAGTGTGGTTACTTGGAGCCAATTGTTCAGAAAATGATGACTATTTAGGGACGAACGACAAGTTAATTTATCAATGGGAAGATGTCACCTATTTTGCGGCTAAATATGGGTTTAAACCGAACGTTATTGACTTACTGTTTTGTCCTTCAACGATTCGCCCGATTTATGGATCATCAGTCCAACGATGCGGCATCCAGTTGCCGAACACACCGATACAGTGGGTCATGGAACCAGCGTGTTGGGAAATATTTTTCCTGGAAATTAAACCCGTGGTTGGGGGATTTAAGGCGGAACCGCGTAGCCAACTTTTATCGGTTATCGTTTGGACAGGTCAACCGATTAGTAAAACGGTAGTCGATACCTGACTGATCGGATAAGCTGTCATGCATCTAAATTGGGTATTAGTAGCGAGCAAGATGTTCAAGGTAGCGAGCAAGATGCTCAATGTAGCGAGCAAGATGTTCAATGTAGCGAGCAAGATGTTCAATGTAGCGAGCAAGATGTTCAATGTAGCGAGCAAGATGTTCAATGTAGCGAGCAAGATGTTCAATGTAGCGAGCAAGATGTTCAATGTAGCGAGCAAGATGCTCGCACTACAAGGATTTTGCTATTATTGACGTTCAAGATTGAATTTTTCTCCCCCATCTCCCCCATCTTCCCCATCTCCCTCATCTCCCCCATCTCCCTCATCTCCCCCATCTCCCCCATCTCCCCCATCTCCCCCATCTCCCCCATCTCCCCCATCTCCCCCATCTCCCCCATCTTCCCCATCTCCCTCATCTCCCCCATCTTCCCCATCTCCCCCATCTTCCCCATCTCCCCCATCTCCCCCATCTCCCCCATCTCCCCCATCTCCCCCATCTTCCCCATCTCCCCCATCTCCCCCATCTCCCCCATCTTCCCCAAACGCGGTAGATTCAAGTCAGCATCTATAATTTATTGGGTGAGAATACAAGAACATGAAGCGCCGCCATTTTCTCAAATACACCAGTCTGGCAAGTACAGGATTAGCCTTTGCAGCTTGCAACTCGGTGAATTTGTCCACTTCCGGAAAGAATAACTCATCTGAATCCTCCTCCGTCTCAGATGTTGACTTTGGCAAACTCGAAAAAACGTACCTCAACCTCGGCATTATTCCCATTATCGAAAGTGCGCCCCTCGTTATCGCCCAAGAATTAGGCTTTTTTGCTCGCTATGGACTGAATGTTAGCCTGAGTAAGCAAGAGAATTGGAATCAAATTCAGGATGGCTTACTCGACTACCAGTTAGATGCGGCTCAAGCCTTGTATGGAATGCCAATGATGGCACAATTAGGCTCAGAATCCGCCCCCATGATTGCCCTGATGGTACTCAATCTCCATGGCAGTAGCATTACCTTATCTCCCAAAGCCTGGGACGCGGGAATTCGACCAGCGATTGAATATTTCACCTTTCAGGAGTTTGCCGATTCCTATAGACAATATGTTCGCAAATTCCAGGAACCGCCTATCTTTGCCACAGAGTCGAATGCTTCGATGGATTATTACATTAGCCGCTATTGGTTAGCGGCGATGGGAATTAATCCGGAAAGCGAGGTTGAATTTATGGAGATTGCCCCCTCCCAAATGATCTATAAAATTCAAGCCGGGGTGATGGATGCCTATAGCAGCAGTGAACCCTGGAACCAACAGACAGTTTTGCAGGGAAATGGATTTATCGGCAATATCTCTCAGAATATTTGGACGGGACATCCGGGAAATGTGCTAGCCACAATGCAAGCTTGGGTGGAGGAACATCCCGCAACCGCGAGAGCTTTAGTTGCGGCGATTCTCGAAGCCTGTCAGTTTTGTGAGCAAGCCCAAAATCGCCGCGAAGTTGCCCAAATTCTTGCCCAAAGCAGGTATCTGGATACGGATCAGGAATTTATAGAACCGACTTTATTGGGTAACTATAGTTATGGTGGTTTTGATAACCAGGAACGGTTGGAAACGATTCCTAATTTCTATCGGTTTTATGGTCAAAATAGCGATGATCCAGAAAAGCCGAATCCAGTTAACTATCCCTGGCGTTCTCATGGGATGTGGTTGCTGACTCAGATGATTCGTTGGGGTCAAATTGAGCAACAAGATTATCCCAAGGATGCTGATGAAATCCTGGAGGAAATTTATCCGTTAGACGTTTATACAGAAGTGGCGGAGGCATTAAAGATTGAGCTACCCAGTGATCCGATGAAAGTAGAACCTGCTACCGTTTTTATCGATCAACGCCAATTTGATCCGAGTGATCCGATTGCTTATCTGAATAATTTTGAAATTCAGGCATAAGCATAAGGAACCCCTTTTTTGCCCTAGCGACTAGAAGTCGCAGCTACACAAACAAAGTCAGCCTGCGCGGACTAGCTTATAAGGGGGGTGGCTAACCCGGATTTGGTATTAGATGCAAAGCGCTGTGTTGACTGGGTGAACGGTACTTTTGTAGAGACTTATCACGAGACAGAAACAAGTGCCGCCTTGTCCATTTATTAAGAGGTTAATTCAGATAAAAAATTAATTGATTTTAGCTTTACAGTAAGCCGATATTTTGTTATTCTTTTTAGTTGGGATGGTAAGGCATAAAGCTCCCTACCAGCCCGTCAAATATTGATCAGGAGTAATCGGATTATGTCTACCCGAAAAGAAGGTGTTTATTGGATTTTCGCTGAGAGATGCGGTTTGAACGATATTCCAGGATCTTCTTCCTACGATAGTTATATGAAATCGTTATTGATTTGTGCCAATGGCGATAATGAGTTAACTCAGGCGGAACGAGATTGGATTGTTGGGTACGCATCAGCCCTTGGCGCCCCTGATCAAGTGGTTGAAAAACTCAAAACTTACCCGGCGGATGAGGCGGATGAAGACATTGATTCAGTTATTTCTAGAGATGCCGCAGCAAATGCGTCTCGACGCTATCTTGTCTATGACGCGATCAGGGCTTGCTCAGCGGATGGTGAATATAGTAGCGGAGAGCGGGAAACTGTTACCAAAATGGCAGCTAAAGTTGGTGTTGATGCAGAAATTGTAAAGCAGATTGAAGAGATTTGTACTGAAGAGGCTAAACTCCGGGAAAAGCGATTAGCACTGCTATTCCCGACAGGTAGTCCCCTCTAGATAGTACCCTCTTTTATCCGCCTCTATCTTAAACTACCTGAAAGCCTTATTAAACAAGGATTCTACTGTTAATATATTCCCGGCTAACTTGACAAATTTCCACAAACATTTACAGATTGTCGTAGATTCTAGTATCGATTTTGATTACTGGACTGGCGCTCTAGTTATTTGGCAGGCAGGTTTACATATTGGACAAGTGTAACGCGATCGCACGCCACACACTCCAACATACTGCCATTAGAATCAGCATTGAACTGAAGAACAAAATCTCGACCAACCTGCTCAATTGCAACATCATCAAAGTCTTGGGAAGAGTTTAATCCTAACACCGCGCAAATCCTGTTTTGCCCTTTCAGAATCCCAGTCCAAGGTCTAACATACAGATCGAGTTGCTGTTCCAGAGCGATGACCAATCCGATCGCATGACCTTCCAGCCACCCGCAGCAAGCTGACAAGCGATCGTTGTTGTCACAGGTTGCCGTCAGCACCAAGAACGAATCGGATTGCGTCGGTAAATCAGCTATCTCGAAAAGAGCGTCCCAACCTATTTTGCCAGCCAACACTTGCTCTGAAATAGCGGCCCCTCGCTCGAATTCGCGGCGCAAAATCTGGGCAGTTGATCGCGTGACATTACGAGCGCTGTTTTGACAGGGTTCAATGGAGGTGATGACAGGTAGCCAGTCATAGGGCAATTTCTGGTATTGTTTACCTGCTGGGGTCAAGGCTACAGGCTGACTCCAATCCTGTTGGTTGAGTACCTGGAAAAAATGAGCAAGTAATGCCTCAAGCCCTGTATCCGCACCCGCTTCGGGAAAACGAGTGCAACTCCAAGCCGCCAGCAATGCCCAGGAAAAGCTACCCAGAAACCCCCAAGCATTGCCGTGAATCTGGCGTGCCTTCGCCCACGCCCGCACTGCCCTCAAAAGCTGCCGGAAAGACGCTAGCGGTACAGACTGGCGTACTATAGCTGTAAGGATATCAGCTTCCAAACAACCCACCAGTGCTTTCCAACTCACTGGATCAAAAAAGGGTCGTGCTGCCTCTGTGAACGGCTCAACTGTGCCTAGATCAGAAGGATAGCGGGCATACAGGAGATCAACAGACACGCCTTCAAATCCCATCCTTAACAGAGGTATCTTGGCAGATGAGACGACTTGGGCGCGATCGCATAATCCCTCCAAGCGTTGTCCCACGCTTTCCAAAAACGCCTCCCCAGACAGATACGCGGGAATCAGGCAAAGAACATCTAAATCGCTTTGCGGACTCTGCACGCCCAAACGTGCCGAACCTACTCGATGCAGGGATACCGGGAAACCCAAACACTCGGCACAAGCTTGCTCGACTAATGCCAAAATGGTTTCGCGATGCTGGCGTTGCTCCTGACTCAGCTCGGGTTCGAGGTGGTTCAGTCGCTGCATTAGGTTAGTTGTCTCTTCCCCAGCTTCCCAGACGCGCCATGGCGCGTCTCTACAATCCTTGCTCTCTTGCCCTAAATGCACCCTGTATCGCACCTCAAACGGCTCATCACCGCGACGGCTAATCAGGGCTACGGAGTTCACGAGAAAACTCACTGGATGCCAGGAAGGAAGCTGGGTTTTGGCTTCCTGTGCAGTGGGAAACTGACCGACGCTCAGATGCGGTGTAAACCCTGCTGCTGACTTCTGGCTTTGCTCGTCGCACTGCAGGAACAACTGCTGGAGAACGGCTTGCAACTGATGGAGTGCATCTGGGGGTTGGGCAACGGGGCGCAACCATGCCGTACAGCTAGAGCGGTGCTTGAATGCCTCAAAGCTGGTGAGCGTTATCTCAAAGGGTTGCCATTGGGCAAGTGCAAGTGCGATCGCTTGCGCTGCTTCTTCAAAATACTCCTCTGGCACAAAGCCATACAGCAAATTGATGTGCGGCATCCAACGGTGGAACCTGCGATCATATCGGTGGCGAATTGCTTGAATCGCAGGTAACACATCAGCCGAGGGAATCACCACAACTGCACTCCGATAGACTGGCGGCACTGTCTGCAACGCTGCTATTGTGGGCGTTGAGTAATCCAAAACGGCACGGATGCCGAAATGATCGGAGGGGTAAAGGGTTCCTTGGGTATCCGCTACAGGTTCGCAGGCAAACAACTCCATCGAACGAGGCATCCAGCACCCATCTTCACTGCGCTGTAAGATGCGATCAAACCGCGCCGCCTCACCGTTCAAACTCATCAATGTGGCTAGCGGGTTACGTTCTGGGTCAAAGGTGTAGCCTGGATCATCAGGATGCAGCAGCGTCCAAACATCGACAAAACCGCTTTGGCTCAACTCCTCCTCTGGCTCATCCCCTCGGCTGTTGAAATCTCCAACAATGAAACTCTCTCCTGGCAGCGTCTTGAGATACTCCAGTAATACAGAACGTTGATTTGCCCGGACTTCAAGAGCATTGCGGGCGCGATTGCTGGTCAGATGCACGACGGCTAAATGTAGCGATCGCCCGTTAATCTGCCAGGTTCCCACCAGCACCCGCTTGTGCGCCGAATACTGATGCTCGACCAGCGTAAACGGCAGTCGCGATAGAAGCAAAACACCATAGGGCTTTAGAGTTTGTCCTTCGGGTGATTCAGAAATGGTGTAAGAGTGTACCCAATCCTGTTTTAACAACACGTCTAGCAGGGGTGGCGTCGCTTCTTGTAGCGCGATAATATCCGCATCGCATCGGCGCAGATGTTCTACAATCACAGGCAGGCGTTGTGCTGTCTGGATGCGTTCCTGCTCGTAGCTGTCGCACAGCACGTTAAAACTGGCAATGGTCAGCGTACCTATTGTTGTCTCTGTTGACGGTTGGTCAGTTGGTTGCCAACCTTGTGAACTGTACTGGTAGGCCGATCGTGGCTTGAATAGTAGGTGTTGGCTTTGTGCAGGAGGTGTGACTGTAGCCCAATGTGTCTCCTCTTGGGGATGCGCTAGAAAGGCAGCATCAGGCAGTTGTCCTGCCGAGAACAGATCCAAGTGCTGGTCGCGATCCCAAACGATTTCCTCCCCGCAGCGTATATAGCGGATGCGATGCAATGGGATGTCTCCATCGGTTGACCAAGAGGTAAATGGTTTTTCGCGGATACCTTCTTCAGACCTGCGCTCGATATAGCCGATGGCAAAGGCGCTGCGGTCTAGACGTGCATCCCAGAGAATGCGATCGTAGATCTCGCGAATCGTCGCCATTTTTTTCTTCTGGACTTTTTGCTCTGACATGGCTACGCCAAGGGGTGTGATGTATGCTGCCTTGTCCCTCTGGAAGCAACGGTGCTACGATTTGCCTGAGGCAAAGTCTGAGCGATCGCTAACGAAACAATGAGGGGTTCAGGTGTGTTACTAATATACTACAATAGTATTTGGTTGCCACGAAAAGCTAAGTGTCAGCCAATTTATTGCAATTTAAGGTTCTAGAGTTTCTGCAATGCACCCTATCTCTCAAGAGTACTTTAATGCTCTGTGCTATGTTCGCGATCCGCTTGTCAGAGGAATTAAGCCGGAAACAGAGGCTTTTACTATTAATAAGGAAGTCGAGTGGTACACTGACGAACGAAAAATTCTTATTGCAAATATATTCATCGATAAGTTTGATAACGATTGGAATTTTGTAATTTTTGGTCGAGACACACGCAAAAATTACCGTTGCATCTACACTGGAGTTAGCTTTAATTCTATTGAAGATGCACGCAAGGAGCTTGAAAAAAAGTTAACTGAGTTTAGTCAGGAAGAGCACGAACAATATCCTCAAGGAGATGAGGATAGTCCGCCTCAATACATCTATAAACAAATCGTTGCACCAGAAAAACTACATCCTTATTTCCGCTACTTGGTTGAAGAACCTAGATTTGAGGCGGCTCGAAATCTAATTGAAGAGATTATTTATACATTCACTGATCCCGATGGTAATTTTATTCGGGACTTTCAAACAAGTGGTTTTGATTCAAGACTCTGGGAAATTTTTCTATATGTTTATCTTCATGAGTCGGGCTTTAAAATAGATCGTTCTTTCAACGCTCCTGATTATGTTGTAGAGCGATTTAATCAGATAATCTGTATTGAGGCTGTTACCGTCAATCCTAGTAGACACAAACAAGACTTGCCAGAACCAACGAGTCAAGAAGATTTAGACGAACGGCTTAGGCATTATATGCCTATCAAGTTTGGAAGTCCTCTTTACTCAAAGCTAAATAAGAAATATTGGGAAAAGGAACATGTCCGTGGTAAGCCATTGGTAATTGCGATACATGATTATCACCAGACCGGATCAATGGTTTGGTCAAGAACTGCTTTGTCGGACTACCTCTATGCTAAACGCATCAGACTGACAAAGGATAGTAACGGCAATAGCAGCATAGTTAAAGAAGATATTGATTTTCATGAGTATGAGGGAAAAAGAATCCCATCAGGTTTTTTCAAACTTCCAGAGACCGAGAACATCAGCGCAGTTTTATTTACCAATAGTGCAACTATTACAAAGTTCAATAGAATGGGAAAGCTTGCTGGTCTTGGTAGTCAAGCTATCAAAATGATTAGAGTTGGCAAGCTCTTCGATCCAGATCCAGAAGCATTTGAACCAATTCCTTTCTCAATTGATATCGATCATCCATCATATCGAGAAACATGGTCAGAGAGTATAGTAATGTTTCATAATCCAAACGCTTTATATCCTATAGAACCAGCATTATTTCCAGATATTACACACATAAGACTTCATGAAGATAATTACCAGGAAATCACTAGACCTTATGAAGTAATGTCATCAGTAACTATAGTTATTACACCCACGGATAAGTTTGCTCAATAGACATACGCTCGATATAGCCGATCGCAAAGGCGCTGCGGTCTAGACGTGCATCCCAGAGAATGCGATCGTAGACTTCACGAATCGTCGCCATTTTTTTCTTCTGGACTCTTTGCTCTGACATACCTTCGCCAAGGGGTGTAATGTATGCGGCCTTGTCCCTCTGGAAGCAACGGTGCTACGATTTGCCTGAGGCAAAGTCTGAGCGATCGCTCACGAAACAATGAGGGGTTGAGTCGTACTACCAATATACTACAAGCTACTGTTCTAGACAAAGTTATCTATTTGGCATTTGGTAACACTTTGGTTACTTTCCCCCCTAAAAGATAGGTCATGAAGGTTGATCGCCTGCATCACTCGCCACTGTTGCATCGGGTGTTGCCGATTCTAGCTCCGGTGGCAGATGATTGGTGATGAAGGAACTCCAGTGAGGTATCCCACTTGAGTCAAATTCCATCTGCAAAATTGATGCATTCGGTACTCGAAATCCTCGGGAAAATCCTAAAAGCCGACGCATGGCAACGGCATCAATTACCGTTGGGTTAGCCAAAATCTGCCACAGCATCGCTTTGATAAAGAATCCATGTGAAAAGACAACCACAAAACCGGATTGTTGTTGCAACTGGTTCAGAGCATTTCGGACTCGTTCCATCAGTTGAACCAACGATTCAGCGTTGGCTCCATCCACATATTCAGGGTCGCAGCGATCCCAATAAGCTTTGCTCAGAGGTTTGCGAATCAAAGGTGTGGTTGGTTGGTCGAGCGGTAGGCTTAGATAGGTAAATTCCTGAATTTGCCAAACCTCAATGGGTGTATGTGGAAATTGTTCAATCAATGGCTGAGCCGTGAGTTGCGTTCTCAGATAAGGTGAAGTCACAATTAAGTCTGGAGACTGTTTCACGGTGGTTGGAATACATTTTGATTGTCGGTAGCCCAATTCACTCAAGCCATTATCATGCGGTCCGATGGTTGGCGACCCAGCATTAGAGCAACTTTCAGCATGACGAATAATCCAGATAGACACGGTTTGATATTCCCTCTTGTTATACCTAACGTAATGGGTTGTAGTTGATTGCTTCCCCTAAACCTAAGCGTTGGTGTACTCATCCTTTATCTCGTCTTTTCGGCGCTAACTGAGATGGGCACCAAGTTTCCTTGGAAGAAATAGCCGTTGCTTCTGCTAGGTAAACATTCAAAGCCAAGCTATCCGATTTTGTAGCATATTGTAGTATAACCGATAAAGCTTGCAGAGTTAACTGGAGTTCATCTGGGAATGCAAATTGAACCATACGACCCTCGCCACCTGGATGCTATTATTCGTCTTTCGCTTCGGGCATGGACTCCGGTCTTTGATTCGATTCAGAACGTGATGAACGCTGATGTGTACCAGGCATTCTATCCCAATCATTGGCGTGTGAGTCAGCAAAAAGCTGTCGAGGATGTCTGTGCTGCGGAAGATACGAATGTATGGGTTGCTATCGATGCCGATTCTACTGTGGGCTTTGTAGCTGTGAAACTACACTCAGAGGACAGCATGGGTGAAATCTACATGGTTGCTGTCGATCCAGACTTTCAAGGTCACGGCATTGGTAGTGCTTTGATAGAATTTGCTCTGGCTTGGATGAAAGATGCTGGGATGTCTATTGCTATGGTTGAAACTGGAGGCGATCCTGGTCATGCCCCAGCCCGTCACACCTATGAAAAGGTAGGTTTCGAGCTATTACCAGTTGCCAGATACTTCAAGAAGCTGTGACGTCCTCCTACACCGATCCTATGGGTACGGTTGTAGGCTTCCTTTGTTGCCGCTTTATACCAAATCCGGGGAACGCTACCCCCGTTATTACCCAGTCCGCGCAGGCGGACTTTGTTTGTGTAGCAGCGATTTCAATCGCCTCCTCTTGCTTGTCAACGTCGCGCTAACCCAGCAAAGACGGCACTTGTTGCGAACATGATTAAGCTATAGATGGCGGCTGGAATAGCCATGCTTGGCGTGTTCAAAAGAGTTGGTGCGCTGGCAATGGTAATGGCTAAAGTACCGTTTTGAATACCGACTTCTACCGTAATGGCTTTGGCGCTGCGGATATCTAGCTTAGCCAAGGTGGCGAGTGCAAACCCCAGTAGCATTGTACTCATGTTTAAAGCGAGGGTAACCCAGCCCACTTTCAAGAAGAAGCTGGCAACATTAGCGCGTTCTGCTGCCAACAAACCCACGATAATTAGGGCTAAAAAGAATAGAGAGAGCCACTTGACCCACTTTTCCACATAAGCCGCAAAACGAGGAGCGTAGTGGTGAATTACCATGCCTAATATCACTGGAATCAGGGTAATGACAGCAATTTGAATGACCGTCGTCAAGAAGGGTAGCTCTAGGATAGTAGCCTCCCCCAGAAAACGCTGCATCGCTAGGTTAACGACCAAAGGAATCGTAAATACTGTAATCACGCTGCTAATTGCCGTCAGCGTAATCGATAGGGCAACGTTACCCTGTACTAAGTAGGTTACCAGGTTGGATGTGGGTCCGCCAGGGCAAGCCGCTAAAACCATTACGCCAACCGCCAATTCTGGAGAAAGCGGGAAAAGGCTAGCCAGTAAAAAGCCTACGGCGGGCAGCATGATAAGCTGAGCAATGAGTCCAAGAATTGCGGCTAATGGTTCAACCAGTACCCGCTTGAAATCATCAACTGTCAACCCTAATCCCATACCCAGCATAATGATAAATAGGGCTAAGGGAAGAAAAATTGCGGTTAAAACGTTTGATTCCATTGCTCCTGTACACACTACTTACGTTGACAGCGCCCTTAGATAAGGCAAACTTTTTACTGTTTGCCACGAGTGAGTTTCACGTCCGTGCTACACACTCACCAGCCTGTAAAGTTTTGCAACAACTAGCGGTATTTTTGCATAAAAACCAAACGAGCGCTTCAAAAAGAGCAGTGTACTGATGACCCACTCAGGTTTAAGGCACGTCGCCGTTGAACAATACCCATGCACCCAATATGCGATCGCGCGATCTTGTCGGTTGGGTTGAAGGATGAAACCTGACACTCATCACTGCTTCTCCACCTCAAACAAGAGTGCGATCACTCAATCGAGTCATGAGACTGGGATGAAACTGGCTACGTGCAACTGTTTTGAGACCATAATAGGGGTAAGTGCCTTCAAGTACCGTTTGAGGTACTGTTGTCAATGTCGAAAACCTCAGAGGTTTGAACGTTACCGCTATGGAAATCCAACGGGTTATCTTAAATAACATTGGGCTATTTGAAAACCTGGAAATTCCTTTAGCACCCACCGAGCAAAATCCCAGCAACATCACTGTCTTTGTGGGTAATAACGGCGCGGGTAAAACCTCTGTATTGAAAGCCTTAGCTATTTCCCTGAGTTGGTTTACTGCTCGTTTACGTACAGAAAAGGGTAGTGGTAACCCTATCCCGGAAGATGCCATACTTAACACCGCCAACGCCGCCAGTATTGAAATAGAAATTTGTGATGCTTCTGGAACATCAGACAATCCGAATCAAAACGAGATCCAGCATCACTTCAAGTGGACTTTAGCCAAAAATAGAACAGGACGTAAAGCCCGGTACACTAGCCATCTCAACGACTGCACTCGCTTAGCCAATCGTTACCGTGATGCCCTTACCCGTGATCACAAAACTAGCCTGCCCATCATTGCGTTTTACCCTGTCGAGCGCGTTGTACTTGATATTCCCCTAAAAATTAGGACAAAGCATACCTTCTTGCAACTCGATGGTTACGATAACTCTTTAAGTCAGGGGGTTGACTTTCGCCGCTTTTTTGAGTGGTTTCGGGAACGGGAAGATACCGAAAATGAATCAGCAATGCCTGAAGATGTTCTCAACCAACTGAAACCACTATTGGAAACCAATCCAGACGCATGGCAACGGTTAAACGAACTCAATGCCTCAGCCAAAGATCGGCAATTAACCGCAGTTCGCACCGCCATTCGCCGATTTATGCCCCAGATGGACAACCTGAGAGTCCGTCGTAAACCCCGTCTCTACATGGCGATTGATAAAAACGGTGAAACCCTGAATGTCGCCCAACTTTCACAAGGCGAAAAATCTCTCATGGCTCTGGTTGGTGATATTGCTCGCCGTTTAGCCATGCTGAACCCTGCTTTGGAGAATCCTCTAGCAGGAGATGGTATCGTCTTGATTGATGAAGTCGATTTGCACCTGCATCCCTCTTGGCAACGCAGCCTGTGCGATCGCCTAATCGCAACGTTCCCAAATTGTCAGTTTGTGCTGACTACCCATTCACCTCTGGTGATCAGTGACTGTAAAAATGTTTTGGTTTACACCTTAACCAATGGTGAATTGCGACAATTGCCCTCTCAGTATGGGCAAGATGCTAATACGGTCTTATTAGATGTTATGGATACCAGCATCCGTAATCAGAAAATTGATGCTGAACTGAACGATCTGCTGGATGCCATACAAGATTCAAAGCTAACCGAGGCTCAACAACGACTCGCCAAATTAACTGAGGAACTACCCGCAAATCATCTGGAATTGGTCAAAGCAAAATTGCTGATCCGTAAACAAGAATTGCGTCATGCGAACCATTAGTAAAGGGACTGAACCCTCCAGCTTAACAGTTTGGAAACGAGCAAACCCTCACGGACGCTACAACCAGTTAACCGAAGAGATTCGCCGAACTATTCGGCAATATGCTCTATCAGAACAATTCTACCTTTGTGCCTATTGTTGCCAGCGCATCCAAGATATTGATGCTTGCCACAATGAGCATATAGAAGCTCAAAAATTGAATCCTAGACGCACAGTTGACTTTTCAAATATTGTCGCCAGTTGTAATACCTCTAATCAATGCGGTGATGCTCATAAATCTCAACCCCTACCCCTAACTCCTCTGATGATAGAATGTGAAACAGAACTTCGCTTTAAAATTAGTGGTCGGGTAGAAGGGTTAAGCGAGCGGGCAACCGATACGATCCGAGTCTTAAACTTGGGAGATCACGAAAAACATAACCGTGCCTTGATCGAAAAACGCAAGCAATTGTCTAATGCTTTATTATGGACAAATGGTATAGACCCCGATGAAGGCTTAGAGGATGAAGAACTTTTAGAGATGTTAATCGATGAGCTATCACAACCCCAACAGAGTCAGATGGAACCTTTTACTCCAGTGGTAATTAATATCTTGCGAAGTTGGCTTCAATCTTGAAAACAACTCTTTAAATGGTTATGAATCAGCCTATACTTGGCAGTTCCAGTTGATGTTTACCAAACGTTTTTCAATACGAATTTACTCAAACTGCACCTGCAACGGTATCAGGTCTTGATAATTGTGTATGATCCAGTTAATGAGGTGATAGTGCAATGGACAAGGTAGCTCAATATCGGGAGTACATTCAGACATTACTGAGCCAGTACGCCAAGGATGATGTTTCGGATGATGAGGTCGAAGTGCAACTTATCTTGGACACGGAGCGGGATCATTACCAATGGATGAATGTGGGATGGCAACAGCTTAACCGAGTTTATCGTTGTATTGTCCATTTTGATATCAAAGACGGAAAAATTTGGCTTCAGCAGAATCTGACAGACCAGAATCCTGCTGAGGATTTGGTTGGAATGGGTGTCAAGAGAGAAGATATTGTGTTGGGTTTACAGCCTCCTTACAAACGGCAGTACACAGACTATGGTGCTGCTTGAACAATGCCCATGCACTCAATATGCGATCGCCCGATTTTTTCGGTTGGGTTGAAGGATGAAACCCGACAAGGATACTTGAATTTTGTCCATCTACTTAATACCAAATTAAAGTCAAAAAGGTAATCTGTTATTGTGTCTTTTGAATCCTACAAAAATCTTGGGGAAGTCCTCAAAGAGTATGAGATTACTTCCTCAGAAACAAACTATATTATCGAAAGCAAAATTGATATTCGAGAATCATTTAGAGAAGATTTAGAATTTTGCCTGAAAGAATTAACCTTTGAGGAGTCAGAATATGCGATTTGTGAAACGATTATTTTTCCAGTCCTCAAAGAGCTTTATCGGCTTTATCGAGATAAGTTTACTTTGTGGAGCCACAAGTCACTAATTTATAATGAAAAATTATCCGGTGTACCTGACTATATCATAGCCAAGCGATCGCCTCTAGGAAAAGAAATATTTGAGCAGCCGTTTTTTGTCGCTGTTGAAGCTAAACGGGATGATTTTACTAAAGGATGGGGTCAATGTTTAGCTGAAATGGTGGCGATTCAGAAGATGAATGACCAATCTGAACAGCAGACGATATACGGAATCGTATCGAATGGTCAGCTTTGGCAGTTTGGCAAACTCCAAAACAATCGTTTTACCAAGAATTTTGCAGCTTATACGATATATAATCTCGAACAACTTTTTGCAGCACTAAATTATGTGTTTAGGCAATGCGAACTGGAATTAGAGGCAATAACATCTGGGTGTAGGGACAATTCATGAATTGCCTCAGAAAAGATCCTGGGTGAGCGATCGCCCGATCTTGTCGGTTGGGTTGCGGGATGAAACCTGACACTCATCACTGCTTCTCCACCTCAAACAAGAGTGCGATCGCTTAATCGAGCCATGTTGGATTTCACGTTACCGACTGATTCACAAGCAAGGACTTGACAGACTCAACCCAACTTTTCTAGATTGCTCTAACCATCGAGCCAGTTCTTGACCTGCACATTTTGCCGCCTCAAGCACATCCGCCGTTGAGGAGGAAGCAATATCGTTATCGGTGATAAACTTGAAGCAAGACACCGATTGCGATGGTGAGGTCAGCATGAACACAGAGTTCACTCAAATGTTTGAGTTAACCCTCTCGGAAAAACTACAACTGCTGGAAGATTTATGGGACAGCATTGCCCAAATTCCAGAGCAAATTCCTGTGCTTGATTGGCAAAAAGAAGAGCTGGCAAAGAGAAAGGCTTCCTATTTGCAGAATCCTGGCTCAGGTAGTTCATGGGAAGCAGCTAAGGAACGAATTCGCAACGGACATATTTAACTGGAGGAGAGCGAGAAAAAGACTTTAACTTGTTCAAACAATGGGCGTACAGTCATACTGGAACGTTTCGGCAGGTGCTGGGCGATCGCTACATCCTCTATGGCAGAGGTAAATAAATAATCCGATCCTGATACTCATGGTCTTCGGAAGCAAGAGCAGCTAAAATTAATTCTTCGAGATTTCCACCAATGCCTAGATCGGGATTGAGAATAAAAATACCAGGTATGTGGCGATTTTGAGCAAGATGATCGGCTAAATGTACAGGCATAGAAGCACGATTATTAGTCACCAAAACAAACCCATTGGCTTCACACCAGCA
Source organism: Coleofasciculus sp. B1-GNL1-01 (assembly GCF_040220235.1). Classification (NCBI taxonomy): domain Bacteria; kingdom Bacillati; phylum Cyanobacteriota; class Cyanophyceae; order Coleofasciculales; family Coleofasciculaceae; genus Coleofasciculus; species Coleofasciculus sp. B1-GNL1-01. The sequence goes on along the minus strand of NZ_JAVJTO010000055.1, from coordinate 68,029 downwards.
TAAAATTTCAGGATCTGGCGTGCTTTTGGGAGGATTAAGCTGTTCGGCATTTAAACCTTAATATCAATAATCATGAAATCCTTGTAGTGCGAGCATCTTGCTCGCTACTAATACCCAATTTAAATGCATGACAGCTTACCAGGCTCTCCTACCATAAGAACAATTAATTCAGGATATTGCCGCAAAAGTTGAGTTTGATAAACTCGATCGACGTTCTCATCTAAAAGATACTTCAGTGCCACTTGCTTTCCTCATTGCTTCTCTTTCTGCTCTCAGTTTCCGCAGTTTTTCAGAAACAGGTGGAGGATTGTATTTTTGTTCCTCTCGCATCCTGCGACCATGCTCAATCCAATTAGCAAGGTAGGTACTGACTGCTTCTTTGTTGTGCAGATAGTATAGAATCGTAGCGTAGACTTGTTCTAAATCTAGGGTTCGATAACTCTGGGCAATTTCCTCTGGGGTGCGACACCGATGGATGAAATCATATAAAACAGTTTCAATCCCTATTCTTGTGCCTTTTATCCGAATGTCATCAGGACTGAGGAAATCAAAATAATCTTCTAATTGCATTTTTCCAGGCTTATAGATTCATAGGAGATAATACGAGGATAGCGTTGGCGATGCCGAAGGCGGTTCGCGTAGCGACCATCGCTCAACTCATAGAACTGCGATCTCAGGGCAAACAACTATCTAACTACCGCCATACCATACAGCAAACACGCCGTCTTGTACGACTCCTTTCCCGATTATTTCTTAGAAAAAGTCTCTTCGTCTATCGTTCAAGTTGGTTAGTCTCCGCTCAACCGGAACCTTAGATGACTGAATTTTTGGTTGGTTTCTAGTCGAAAGTTTGTCAATATTCTGGGGCAAAGCAATCAGAGGTTTGATTCGTCCTATGTATAGCAGTAGACACATCGATTAGGACTTTCGGCACCATTGTAGAGACTAAAATGCAACGTCTCTACATAAATGATGTGTCCTAACCGCCATGGCGGTTGCTATATCACATACTCGATTTGGTAGACTTAAGGCATTAATTGGACTCAGTTGACCTATGACCATTGCAGTCGATCCGGCAATTCAACAGAAGCCACTTAGCTTTGACGAGTTTCTCGCTCGTCATGGTAGCGATAACCGCTACGAACTGATCGACGGAGAGGTGTTCGATTTGGAACCAACAGGTTTACATGAAGAAATTGTAGCCTTCATTAGCGCAAATATCTGTGTCCAGATTGACGCAATAGGCTTACCTTGGTTTGTCTTTCAGCGGGGACTATTGCGCCCTTCTAACGTTGGTATGACAGCATTTCGACCTGACGTTGCAGTTGTTGATCGAGATGAACTCGTCAAAGAACCGCTTTGGTCTGAGCAATCAATCCTAACGCTAGGCAGTTCGATTAAATTTGTGGCAGAAGTAGTTAGTAGCAACTGGCAAAATGATTATGCCCGTAAGGTCGAAGACTACGCAGTTTTGGGCATTTGCGAATATTGGATAGCAGACTATGCAGGATTAGGTGGTACTCGACATATTGGAAAACCTAAACAACCCACTCTCTCTGTCTGTAGGTTAGTGGATGGGGAGTATGAAATTCAGCAGTTTCGGGGCAATCAGACTATTGTCTCTCCAACCTTCCCAGATTTAAAACTAACGGCTGAACAGGTGTTGAAGGCTGGTAGGTAATATCAAAAGTTGGGTATAAGTCCGTCTTGAAACATTCCCTCGTGAAGCCAGAAGCTCTCGGTTCCGCTACGCTAAACCTGAAGTAGTTCACGCTTCTGTTATTTGATGTACAAATTCCCTCGCACCCCTCATATCCAAGGTTCACGGCTCCAACCGGGGGATGAAGACTTGGATAACGTGCCTTTCAGCGCGATCGCCTCTCAATATGTGGTAGTCGAAGAAAAAGTAGATGGAGCCAATGCTGCCATCAGTTTTACTCCTGATGGGCAAATGCTGTTGCAAAGCCGGGGACATTATTTAACTGGAGGAGAGCGAGAAAAACACTTTAACTTGTTCAAACAATGGGCGTACAGTCATACTGGAACGTTTTGGCAGGTTCTGGGCGATCGCTACATCCTCTATGGCGAATGGCTCTATGCCAAACACACCGTCTTTTACGACGCCTTACCCCATTATTTCTTAGAATTTGATGTGCTAGATGTTGAACAGCAGCAGTTTCTCAGTACCCAACGTCGCCAGGAGTTACTCGCCGGATTACCCCTGGTTTCCGTACCCGTCCTGTTTTCCGGTGTATTAACATCCTACAAGCAGCTAATGGGATTGCTGGGTCACTCGAATTTCATTGAGTCAGGACATTTAGAACGCTTCCGTCAAGCCTGTGAGGAACGGGGATTGGATGTGGAGCGAAGTCTCAAACAAACTGACCCCAGTCCCCTGATGGAAGGGTTATATATCAAAGTTGAAGAGGGAGCGGCTGTAACGGCTCGTTACAAATACGTCCGTCCTAGCTTTTCAACCACCATCCTGCAATCGGATAGCCATTGGCTCAACCGCCCTATCGTCCCCAATCTCCTACGTCCCGGCGTCGATTTGTTTCAGTTTTGACAACTCTCGCCGTCAAGTCTACGACTATGACGGGAGATTCTTGAGCTAATCACTGCCATGAAAGAGGTTGCCCTCTACTTAAACAGTAAGCTGTGATTGGGTTTCCAGCTAAAGATGCCACTGATTTAAAGTTTGTAGTAAGCGATGCGAGCGCTTCTGGCACTAAAGTGCCTACTACAAACCCAGCTTAAGTCAGCGACATTCACCTTACGATGTAGTGTTATATGACTTCTTCTATTTCTCAATCCTTATGCTGGTCATTTCCCTGGTGTCCCACGCCTCCAGACTGGACGCTAGATTGGGCATCGCTTCAGGCTGAGTTTGACTGGCTTCAATCCCTTCAGGATTGTCCCCAAGACCCCCGTTACCATGCAGAAGGGGATGTTCTCACCCATACCCGCTTGGTTTGTGAGGCATTAATTGCATTACCCGCTTGGCAGGAGTTACCACCTATTGAGCGATCGCTTCTATTTGCGGCTGCCTTACTCCATGATGTGGCAAAACCTGCGGCTACTGAAATTGAAGCCGATGGCAGGATCACCTCCAAGGGTCATGTCCGCCAAGGGGCAAAAATGGCGCGGCAAATCCTCTGGTCACTCAACGTACCCTTTCATCAACGGGAGGCGATTGTCTCCCTGGTGCAGCATGGTAGTCTTCCTCTCTGGTTTTGGGACAAACCCAACCCGCAACGTGCCGTAATTAAAGCCAGTCAAGTGATTCGCTGCGACCTGCTGGCACTTTTGGCAGAAGCGGATATTCGGGGTCGCGTGTGTGACGATCCGCTAGAACTGCTGGAGCGTGTTCAGTTCTTTCGAGAATATTGTCAAGAGAATAATTGCTTATTTTATCCAAAACCATTCCCCTCAGATCATAGTCGATTTGTCTATTTCCAAAAAGACGATCGCGATCCCAACTATGCTGCTTTTGATGACACTCGCTTCGAGGTTGTCCTGATGTCAGGATTACCGGGTGCTGGCAAAGACTCTTGGATTCAGGAGAACCTTCCCGATTGGACAGTAATCTCCCTGGATGAACTGCGACAAGCGATGAAGATTTCTCCCAAAGATGACCAAACTGCTGTAGCGGAGCGAGCAAGAGCGATCGCGAAAGACTACATGAGAGCCGAAAAATCCTTTGTTTGGAATGCGACCAATCTCTCTCGCCAACTGCGTTCGTCCTTAATTAATCTATTTTCTGCCTACCATGCACGAATTCGCATTGTTTACCTGGAAGCCGCTTGGGAAGAATTGCTGCGGCGCAATCGTTCTCGCGCTGCCAAAGTGCCGGAAACAGTGATGCAACGGATGCGCGATCGCGTAGAGGTTCCAGATCTAACTGAAGCCCATCAGGTAGATTGGGTTGTAGATAGGGGCTGCTGAATCAGTGTTGGGGTGGGGTTAGAGAGCAGGGGAAGCAAGGCAAGCACTGGTACATTTTTCCCGATTCTATAGCCATGGTCTTGACGGATAGTCTCACATTTCCTTGAAGATTAACAACCTTAATATAGCAACCGTGGCATTGCCCGTTTCAGGAAGTTGTTGATAGACTGACGCTGGGTATCGGATAATAAGCGAATTAGGGTGTCCTGTGAGAAAAATTAACTCAGCAATAATTCAGCAGAATCCTAAATGGCAGAAAAAGTCGCAATCTTTTTGGATGTCGAAAACCTATCAGGCTGGTTGAAAGCTGATGGAGGAGAAGCGTTATTAGAACGCGCTAATGAGTTAGGGCGTGTAGTGGTTCGTCGAGCGTATGGGGATTTCAGTATTGCATCAGTCAGTGTACGTCAGCCAGAGCTGAATTTGCTCGGTTTTGAGTTTGTCCACGTTTATCATCCAGTAAAAGGTAAAAACTCCGCTGACATTCAAATTGTTGTCGATGTGATGGAGTACTTGGCTCGTATTCCTGATTTGGAATGGATTGTGCTTGCCACTGGAGATTCAGATTTTTCACCTTTGTTTAGGCGTTTAAGAGAGTTGGGTAAATCTGTAGTCGGTGTTGGACCGCGTTCTGCTCTTAGCGAGGCTGTCAAGAAATCTTGTAATCGATTTATTTACATTGATGAAGAATCAACTACTAATGGTGTATCTGCCTCGCTGAAAACAACTCAACTGCGTGAAGACGCACTAGATTTGCTGGAACGTGTACTTGGTAAATTTCCAGACGGCGTAAGCCTCTCTACACTGAAAAACGAAATGCTTGAGATTGACTCGGCATTTGATGAGCATAACTTGGGGTTTGGAGGATTCATGAAATTCCTCCAAAGCGCACCTGAGATAGTCAAACTATATCAAGTTAAACAAACATTTGATTGAAGTATTCGGACACAATCGGACTCGTGGGGAACTACGTTCGGCGATCTACCTGCTTTACAAAGCTGGTTATGTAATACAACAATCGCAGAAGCAGAATGACGAATATATTTTCATAGCCAATTTCCCTGAATCCGAGCGTGTAATGTCAAAAAAGATAGATGCAGTATTGATAAATCGACTTGTTCAACTTTGCAAATTACACAATACAGCTTTTATTCCTGAACTTGTAACTCAGCTTTTAATGAATTCCTACCATAAAGAGCAGATTAAAGCCTTGATTGTCAACACTTAAACTGGATTTCCCCCCTTCCAGGTGAGGCAGTTTTGATTTTTTGCTTGGGGGAACTTCAGCTTAGAGGTTTCAGGTCTGACTGAAACCCATCGGGTAGGGGCAATACATGAATCGCCCCTACTCCACTCAGAAAACGCCAGTTCTAAGACCTACATCTTACAACTCAAATCCCCAGCTTTTTGACTAAAGCGGAGATTTTCGCCATAGTCTACAGGGCAATCAATGACCGTCGGTACATCTTGCTTTAAGGCTTCTTGCAGCGTGGGAATAAACTCCGCCACTGAATTCACCCGATAGCCTTTTAACCCCATACTTTCGGCAAACTTGACAAAATCAGGATTGCCAAATTTAATAAATGCTGAGTCACCAAATTGATTGTGTTGTTTCCACTCAATCAAGCCATAGCCACCATCATTGAAAATCAAGGTGACAAAATTGGTACCAACTCGCAGGGCGGTTTCTAGTTCCTGGCAATTCATCATAAAACCGCCATCACCCGTCACCGCGACGACATTCCGATCCGGATGAACTAATTTTGCCGCGATCGCGCCCGGCATGGCAATCCCCATGGCGGCAAAACCATTGGAGATAATACAAGTGTTAGGGCGATCGCAGTGGTAATGGCGTGCCATCCACATTTTATGGGCACCGACATCGGAGATAACAATATCTTCAGGTCCCATCACCTGACGTAAGTCATAGATGAGTTTTTGCGGCTTAACTGGAAACGCCTCATCATTGGCATATTGTTCATAATCTGCCCGAATATCAGACCGTAATTCCACCGCATGGGGTGTCGCCTTGCCTTCCCGATCCGCTTGTTTCATAATTTCATTCAGCGAATCGGAAATATCGCCAACCACTTCCACCAACGGAATAAAGCTACTGTCAATTTCCGCATGGGCAGCGCCAATGTGAATAATCGGAATCTTGCCCTCTGGATTCCATTTCTTCGGCGAATATTCGATTAAATCGTAACCCACCGCAATCACTAAGTCCGTTTGATCAAAGGCACAGCTAACGTGATCACGCTGTTGTAATCCCATAGTCCATAGGGCAAGGGGATGGGTATAGGGAATCACGCCTTTGCCCATAAAACTGTTGATCACCGGGATATTCATCCGGGTGGCAAACTCTGTCAGGGCTTCGGCTGCATGGGCGCGGATTGCCCCATTCCCGACTAAGATTAAAGGATTTTTTGCCTTGGAGATGGCAACGGCGGCTTTGCCAATACTCCGGAATGAGGCATAGGTTTTCTCCCGTTCATCTTTATTCAGGGGTTCCCCCGAAACGGGCATGGCGGCAATATTTTCCGGCAGATCAATGTGAACTGCGCCCGGTTTCTCACTTTGCGCCAGCTTAAAGGCTTTACGGACAATTTCCGAGGTATTGCTGGGACGGACAATTTGCGTGTTCCACTTGGTAACCGGGGCAAACATTGCCACCAAGTCCAAGTATTGGTGGGATTCGATATGCATGCGATCGGTTCCCACTTGTCCCGTAATCGCTACCACCGGGGCACCATCGAGGTTAGCATCAGCTACCCCCGTCATTAAGTTGGTTGCCCCTGGTCCTAATGTCGAAAGGCAGACGCCCGCCTTTCCAGTTAAACGCCCATACAAATCCGCCATAAAGGCTGCCCCTTGTTCATGGCGGGTGGTGATGAATTGAATGGAGGAGTGCTTGAGTGCTTCTAACACATGCAAGTTCTCTTCTCCCGGCAATCCAAACACATATTCGACGCCTTCATTTTCTAGGCATCTGACTAGCATGTCGGCTGTATTCATTTCGCCCATCTCAATTTTCCCCTTAATTTTCTTTGGTTATCGTTTGATGGTTGGCGCGATGTCCTATTTCGTTGCAATTCGTGCCTGCTGAAATTTCAGCAGGACAAGTTAGAGGGGGGCTACAGCTAGGACTGGCTGTTAGCTATCCCCGGTAAAAATTCAAAGCTAAGGATCAAAATCCTATTGTTAAAATTCGGTTTTTTTAACAATAGCCTCTACTGTACTCTTCCGTCCATAGTTCTTAACTATTTCACCCAAACGGTTTTAATGTTGACAAATTCGTGAATTCCTTGTACTCCTAATTCTCGTCCATAGCCGGAGCGCTTAATCCCGCCAAAAGGTAGACGGGGATCGGATTTAACTAATCCATTGATAAAGACAGCTCCCGCTTCAATCTCATCAATGAGCCGCTGGGCTTGGGTTTCGTCCGTTGTCCACGCACTTGCCCCTAAACCAAACGGAATCGCATTGGCTTTAGCAATTGCCGCGTTAATGTCAGGAATTCTAAACAATAACGCCACTGGTCCGAAAAATTCTTCGTTGTCGGCGGGGGTTCCTGGAGGAAAGTCCGCCAAGATAGTCGGGGGATAAAAATTACCCGGACGATCTAAGGGTTTGCCCCCAATCAGAACCTTAGCACCTTTGGCTATACAAGCTTGTACCAGTTGATCTAATTCTTGCAGGATGCTTGGTGTTGCCAATGGACCACTATTGGTGGTTTCCTCCATTGGATCACCCACATTCAGGGCTTGAAATTTTTCAACCAAACGTTTTTCAAACTCATCGGCGATCGCATCGGCTAAAATGAAGCGTTTAGCGGCGATGCAGGATTGACCATTATTCAGCATCCGGGCGGTAACGGCGGTGGTAACGGCGGCGTCTAAGTCGGCGCTTTCCAGGACAATAAATGGATCACTTCCACCGAGTTCCAGCACAGTTTTCTTCAAGTGTTTCCCCGCAGTAGCGGCTAATGATGCACCTGCGGGTTCACTTCCGGTTAAGGTAGCGGCTTTAATCCGGGAGTCACTGACAATGGCTTCGACTTGAGAAGCCCCAATTAATAAGCTTTGGAATGCCCCTTCCAGAAATCCTGCTTCCTTTATAATGTCCTCAATCGCCAAAGCACATTGCGGCACATTCGAGGCGTGTTTCAATATACCGACATTCCCCGCCATTAACGCGGGTGCAGCAAACCGAAAAACTTGCCAGAACGGAAAATTCCACGGCATTACCGCTAAGATAATACCTAAGGGCTGATAGCGGACAAAACTCTGGCTGGCATCGGTGGCAATAGGATGATCGGCTAAAAACGTCGCTGCGTTTTCAGCGTAGAAACGGCAAACCCAGGCACATTTCTGCACCTCCGCGATCGCACTTTTGATCGGTTTGCCCATTTCCAAGGTCATCAGCTGACCAAACTTGACCTGATCCCGTTCCAGAATATCCGCCGCCGCGTTTAGCCAGTTCGCCCGTTGCGCCATTGGCGTTTTTTGGTACGACTCAAACACCTGTTGCCCCAGGGTGAGTTTGGCTTCTATCGACTCATGATCTAGTGGCTCAAAGGTTTTGAGCGTTTCTCCCGTTGCTGGGTTAATTGTGGCGATCCCCATAGCCTTCCTCTTCGACTCCATTACTTAAGATGGAGTTAGCAGTTTCATTCTCAAGTCTACTGCGATGGTGTCTGGTAAAAGACAATACATTTACATTGCTTTACATTTTAGCATGGGTCAGCAGAACTGGGTTTGGTTTCCAAACCCAGTTCCCAAACTAAAACATCTGCGGTGAGGGTGATGATATTCAAGAGCTGCTCCGCTGTTGAATGGTGAATCGAAGTTTGATTACTCTACCAGGGGACGGTACTGCAAACGGCAGAGCCCTCGTCCCTCGTACCCCCTGCAATCTGATGTTGAATGGTGGTCATAGCGCCAAGCCAATAAGGATAAGTGTTTTTTATAAAATGCTTCCGCTAATCTGAGTCAATCTTTCCTAACAGAGGGTAGTGGATTCGCCGATCTTTGGCATAATCTTAAAGATATGGTTCAAAGCAAAACCATAAAAAGTTGTCTTGTAATTGTCGTAACAGAACGCATCAAGAGGTAATCCACATGACCCAGAAAGCCAGCAAGCTCGTCATCGTCACGGAAAAGGTGCTGCTGAAAAAGATCGCCAAGATCATCGACGAAGCCGGAGCTACCGGTTACACGGTGGTGGACGCTGGCGGTAAAGGCAGTCGCAACGTGCGCTCGTCGGGACAACCCACCATTGGTGACACCTACTCGAATGTAAAGTTCGAGGTGCTCACCCCCAATCGGGATATGGCCGTGAAGATTTCGGATCAGGTCGCAGCGAATTTTTTCGACGACTATTCGGGCATCAGCTATATCTGTGATGTGATGGAGGTACTGCACGCGCACACGTTCTGACTCAAAACCCCAGCAATTCTCATTTTGGCAAGAAGCTGTTCAAGCACTGGGAATCTCGGTATTTTGACATTCTCCCTGGCGTGAAACGCACGGGGATTCCTACCAGTCGAACAATTTTAATTACTCGTACTCTCGGTAGGCTTCGGCGTGAGCGCGACTCGACGGCTCGACTGAGCGCTCGCCGAAGTCTGAGCGCTCGCCGAACGTCTCAGCCGAACGATTGACGGCTCATCACAAACAGCCCCAGATGAGGTCTTACACTCGCTCCCCGTCCGTTTAGAGTCCTGGATATGCCCTACCCCGACTTGTTCTAATATAGTTGTTTTATGCCTTTACGCCCTCTAACGATACTCATAACCCAACCTTGTCCCTAACCAATCCATCTGAAAAACCCACCTATACAGAAAAAACGACTCGCCTACAAGCCTGGAGTCAGTTGATTAAGTCAGTGACACCTTATATTTGGGTGGCGGTGATCCTAATTGTGATTATCCCGCTGATCGGGAGTGGTTTTATTGCCAGTTCATTATCAACCGATGCGGCGAGTCTAGAGAAGCCGAACCATGAGATTGTCACCATTGATCGGACTGTACCGGATCAGGAGAAGATTGATCGCGCGATCGCAACGGCTATCACTCATGCTCATCATACCGCCGAACAGTTCGCCTCAGACCAACTCGATGAGTGGATTGATCAACTCATGAGTCGCGTGGATGACAATTTTTTGGATTGGTATTTTGATTATTTTAATCAAAAGAAACTGGAATTTAGCGCTCCTTTTGTTTGGGTATCTTCAGCCGTCTCTCACTGGATGGATACCACGAAACCGACTCCCAATCAAGCCGTCGCTGAAAAAATTACGGAGGAATTCCAAACGGAATTCACCAAACGAGTCCTCCGCCCTAAAATTGCCCAACTCCAACTGGAACATATCACTAGAGATACGGTAAATTTGTATATTGCTGACTTAGAAAACAACATTTCCAACATCCAAACTCAGTACCAGATTCCTCAAGGACAATGGGAGCGATATTTGGATGATATTGCGGTAACGATTCGAGATACGGAAGGCAATCTTTCTAACTTATCGTTAAAGGTGTTAGTTGGCGGAAGTACGTACTTATTTGCCAAAGCCATGATTCCCGTTGTCACTAAGATTGGCAGTAAAGTGGCTGTATCCTTTGCCGGAAAAGCCTCCGCTAAAATGGCAGCAAAAACAGGTGGCGCTGTAGCTGGTAAATTTGGCGCTCAGTTTCTTGATCCGATTGTTGGCGTAGGAATTATTATCTGGGATGTTTGGGATTATCAGCATACTGTAAATGTTGAACGCCCTGTTTTGCGGGAAGCGATTCGGGATTATTTACAAGAAGTTAAAGCGTCCCTATTGGATAATCCCGACAATGGCATTATGGCAGCAATTTATCAGTTAGAGGGAGGGATTTTGAAGTCGGCTTGTAGTAAGGGCTTTAGCCCTATATTCGGTTAGGTTTCCTGTCGTAAACCCAACCTACGGGATTTTAAAGTTGGTTTAATGGGAAATAGGGAACAGGAAGTAGCGCGTCTGAAAGCAGGTGAAGATTGGGAAAGTAAGTTAGGTATAAAGATCCCCGACTTCTTGAAGAAGTCGGGGATCTGGCTGGTAACGTAGGTATCACCAAATCGATAATTAAGGGACGATGATCGGAACCAATATCTCCGCCAGTGCGAATAGCTAAGACATTGATTTCTGGACTAATCAGACAATGATCCAGAGGAATCTGTAACATTGGCGCACCTTGGGGCCAAGTGGGTAAAATCCCAAAACCCGATCGCGCATTTTTCAATCCAGTCTGATGGATAAATTGGCGGTAATAGGGAGACCACATGGTTGTATTCAAATCACCGATGACAGCATGAATATTGTTGATTGACTTTATCCCGTTTCCCAGTTCTAAAAGTTGCTGATTGCGTGACTTAAAATATTCCGCATTAATCGGTGGTAATGGATGAGTGGCAATAATAGAAACTGTTTTATCTTGCCACTGTACCTCAGCAAAAATAGAGGGAATATCATACTCGGTGAACGATTTAATATCCGTATTTCGCAGAGGAATCGCACTGTAGACAGCAATGCCAAAGTTATCAAATCTCGGATACACAATCTGGTAAGGAAGGAGAGGCTTAAGCGCTTCTAGTTGCTGTGACCACATTGGATTAACTTCTTGGACAACGAGCAGTTTAGGCTTTTCTTCTTTGACCAAGGAGATAAACTCAGCATAACGCTGGTTATCACTATGGACATTTGCCAGTAATACTCGCAACGGTTGTCCGGAAGACGTATTAATTGGCGAAAATTGGGGAATATACCAGGGAATAACGTCTACAGCATTAAGGGTTAAACAAAATAAACTTACCAACCACCAAGTTTTTCGTCGTGCTAATAAAAATAAGAGAAAAATAATACAACTAATGACGCAATATTGCACTTTAAAGTGGGAGCTTAATTCAAAATATCGGTGAACTCCGCCCAAATAAGCAGCTAAGGATAAGAGAAGACAAGGAATGAGTCCCGTGAGTCCTAAGCCAAAGGCGATATTCTTGATGTCAATTTGTCGGGATGTGGGTTGAGAGAACCAGAAGCGTTTCATATCGAGTTGCTGTAGCAGTACAGTAAGCGGTGATGAATTGAAATAGGGTATTTAGGGTATTAAGCGAGCAAGATGCAAAGCCTGCGGCATGGCTTCGCTAAACGCACTACGAGGATGGGAGGCATTATATTAAGGTTTAAATACCAAACCGCTTATCCTCGCCATAGCCAGGGACGTTGTTGTCATCTATTTCTGATTACATCTCCCTTATGCAAAAGGGAGTATTCTAAAATTACGGTCAGCACAACCTCAATGGGAGGATTTCCTCCAAAACACTGGGAAGTCTACAGCACCAATCCAGAAATCTTCACATCAGCGAAACTACACTGTCATAACCACGTCACAACGAGTATCTACATTGATAAATGTCAGCGATAGGTCATTGTGATTCCTTCCCAAGCAACGGATTCACCGACCGACGCCAGACCTGGTTAATACCTTATCAGCAAATAATTATCACAGCGTCAATGGGGGTGTTAGCCATGGGTAGGAGAAAGTTGATCCTTATTCGGGTTTTCTCGACCTGGAAATGAATTAACCAAACTCCGACCAACTGTAACTGACATCATCCAAATCAATCCTATTTCAACAGCAGAATCATTATGGTATTCAACACGAAAACATCCAAATCTCATGACAGTGACGCTTCCCCGGTAAAAAAAGCTGTCACCTATCTATCCCTGATGTTGCTAGGCGCTGGTGTTTCCTTTGGCGCCAACTCGTTCATCTCCGGGAATCCCCAAATTTCAACCAACTCCATCGTTCCTCAATCCTCTCAGGGGTTGGGAGGAATCATTCCTCCAGCGAACCTGTCCTCTCCCCAAAACAGCAACTTTATTACTAACGTTGTGGATACTGTGGGACCCGCAGTCGTGCGGATTAACGCTTCCAAAACCGTAACGTCTCAAGTTCCCGATGCATTTAACAACCCGTTTTTCCGCGAGTTCTTTGGATCTCAATTTCCGGAACAACCACAGCAGCGCGTAGAACGAGGAACGGGTTCGGGGTTTATTATTAACACGGATGGGATGATTCTCACCAATGCTCACGTTGTTGATGGTGCAGATCAAGTCGATGTGGTTCTCAAAGATGGTCGCACATTTGCGGGAGAAGTGTTAGGAACTGACCCCGTAACCGATGTGGCGGTAATCAAAGTAGAAGCCGATAATCTCCCCATTGTCACCTTAGGGGATTCAGAACAACTCAAACCGGGGGAATGGGCGATCGCGATCGGTAATCCCCTAGGATTAGATAATACTGTCACCACAGGTATTATCAGTGCGACAGGACGTTCCAGTTCTGAAGTAGGCGTTCCCGATAAGCGCGTCCAATTTATCCAAACTGATGCTGCGATTAACCCGGGTAACTCAGGTGGACCGCTGCTAAATGCGTCTGGGGAAGTGATTGGGATGAATACAGCAATTATTCAAGGCGCTCAAGGGTTAGGATTTTCTATTCCGATTAATACAGCGCAACGAATTGCCCAACAATTAATCGCCAACGGGAAAGTCGAACATCCATTCTTAGGAATTCAGATGGTCACATTAACCCCAGAGTTGAAAGAAAACATCAACAAAAATTCCAATTCGGGTCTGACTATTGAGGAAAGCAAAGGGGTGCTAATTGCCAGAGTGATGCGAAATTCTCCTGCTGATAAAGCCGGATTGCGAGCTGGGGATGTGATTCATAAAATTAATGGTGAGTCGATCAAAGAGGCGGAAGATGTCCAAAATGCGGTAGAAATGACGCCAATAGGTAGCGATTTAAACCTAGAATTACGCCGCGATCGCAAAGATATTGAGGTGACAGTACAACCCGGTGCTTTGCCAACTCAAATGCAACAGTAAGGTTCATCAAAAATAGTTGTAGAGACGTTGCATGCACCGTCTCTACAGTTCCCGGTTTCAACTCCCTTCAATCCCCTGTTGCACCATTTGCTTAGTTAGGGGAGAGGATGTTAAATCCAGAGTCTTGGGGTACGTTTTCAATATCGTTTCCACCGTCGCCTTCCATAAATCAGAGAGAACTTGACGCCAAGCCTGACGCTGTATAGTATGGGATTCCTGATTACACCATTGTGCGATCGCCTGGGATAAGTCTTCAACCTGATCCGGTACAGGGGTAATCCACTGCTGTAATTCTGCCAACTCTTGAGCTGAAAACAGGTTGCGCTGATTATTTAAGAGTTCAATAAAAGCGGCAACGTTTTGTTTCTGAAATAACTGTTCTGTCTGTTGTACAACCTCTAGCGGTAAATCTTGCAACTGGGCAATTTGCGGCAATCTTAAGCCAAATTCTATCATGCGTGGTATCGCGGCTAACTTGGCTTTAATTTCACCTTCTTCTAAGGCTTCCTGATAAACTTTAGTTTGCTTGAGTTCACTTAAGCTGAACATTGCTTCAATCTCCTCGCGGCTTTTTTGGGGTAGTTTGTAAACAAGGATTGTCTCAATTAATTTGATTAGATTGTGCTGGCTTGCTTCATCATCTATCTGTATTTGAGCTTGTGCGACTAATCGTCTTGCTCGTTCCGGTGCAGTGTCCTCATCCTCAATCACCAGCTTAACTATTTCAATCCCAAGGGAACCGGATGGGGTTTCTCCTAATTCATCAATATAAATGCGTTTGACGCGATTGAGGGTAAGGATTTCACCAAATTGAAACGCTTGTTCTCGTTCAATCCTACGAGTAGGATAGATCACGACAACCTGCCAAGGGTGAGTGGGAATTCGAGAAACAGGTTATAGAAGATGGTGTCGGTTTTCACGCTGAATTGCTGGACATGGGCGTTCTGAACATTGACCACTATGCCAGGAGCGATCGCGCAAAATTCCTATTACCGTAATCTTGACAAATTGACAGGTTTACCCCATTAGGCTACATTAACGACGGCAAATATATTTATGCTGAAGGTTCTAGGGGTAAGTATCGTGAAGAAACTACCCCAGTCGGGAGTTTCCCTGTAGCGAACACGTTTGGCTTATTTGATCTGCATGAAAATGTGTACGAATGGTGTGCTGATCATTGGCATGATAACTATATAGATGCGCCATCAAATGGTCAAGCTTGGTTAATTGATGATCATCAGAAGCATTTTAGAGTGATGCGCGGTGGTTCATGGTTTGATGATCCGTGGTTCTGTCGTTGTTCTCTGCGCTTCAGAAACGTGCCAGACTACGGGTTTCTCGATATCGGGTTTCGGGTTGTTTGTACGGCGGCGTGAATTGTTTAGCTACATCTAGGAAAAGGGCGGGTTTTGTTGAAAGGTTATCGGTGATATGTTTAATTGAATCCCTAAACCCGCCCCTACAGAATTTATTGATCGGCTACACCTAGGAAAAGGGCGGGTTTTGTTGAAAGGTTATTGGTGATATGTTTAATTGAATCTCTAAACCCGCCCCTACAGCATTTCTAATCTAAACCCTGGCAATATTTCCTCCCCTGACAACACAACAGGCATCGACACAACTTCTACCTCTGTTCCCTCTCGATAAATCTCCACTTGCCGATCCTGATAATTAATTAACCAACCCAAACGTAAACCACTTGCCAAATATTCCTGCATCTTATCCTGAAGTGGCTTTAATCGGTCGGTGCGCGATCGCAATTCAATCACGAAATCTGGACAAAGCGGCGGAAACTTTTCTCGTTCCGATTGACTCAAACGTTGCCATCGCCCCAATTCCACCCAAGCGACATCTGGAGAGCGATCGCCTCCACCAGGTAAACTAAAGACTGTTTGGGAACTAAAGACTACACCAAGCTGAGTCTGGCGATTCCAGATGATCAGATCGCCAATTAGATTTGCTTCTTGGCTACCACCTTCTCCACCAATCGGTGTCATGATAATTAACTCTCCCTGGGGCGAACGTTCTAATGGTACATCAGGGTTGGCTACACACAGTTGATAAAACTGCGATCGCGTCAATGTCGTCGTCAGTGGCTTTAAGTTTAATACGGTAGTCATAATCCTAGGGAATAGCAGAACATCTGGTCTCAAGAGCCATATTTTCCCTAATTATAAATGCTCAACATACCGCTTCAACTCCCGCGCCATGCGTTGCATTCCCCGATGCTCATCTTGCCGGATAAAGGGGACAAAAACACGAGTGAGAATACCTGAAAAACGGCTTATATGAACATATTTAGTGCGACTCAAACCAATCTCTTGTAACTCAAAGACGTACTCACTGCGAAAACCGGGAATCGATGAAACCCAGCGCAGACAAATTTCGGGTTGTAAAAGTGTGATCAGGGGTTCAAATTCCGTTTCTTCATCCTTGGGTAATCGTCGTAAAGACAGAGACACGGCTTGTCCTTTTTCCAAGGGCTGTTCGGGTTCACGGTCAAATAGAAACGTGTTCCAATACTTCCACTGCTGTTTGTCCAACAAAACCTGCCACACTTGTGACTTAGGAGCATTAATTTCGATTTCAGTATAGAGACTTGTCATAATAAAAAAGTAATAAGACAATTGTAGGGGCGGGTTTAGGGAATCAATTCAGATATCCACCGATAAATGAACAACAAAACCCGCCCTCCCCACCGATAACCGAACAACAAAACCCGCCCTCCCCACCGATAACCGAACAACAAAACCCGCCCCTACAACCCCGCACCTGTTCACCAAGAGCTTTCCCTCGGACTGGGAATTCGGTCTACAATTGAAAGCTTGAGACCCGAAATCAATCCAGCATGGCAGACCTGACACCGAATTCCAGTTTCAGTTTAACGATTCGCATCCAACTTCCCAATCGTTCTGGGATGTTAGCCACTGTTACTCACGCGATCGCACAGGTAGGGGGAAACCTGGGACAGATTGATCTGATTCACCAAACCCACAAAGTTACGACTCGTGAAATCACCATCGATGCGACGAGTACCGAACACGCTGAACAGATTGTGCAAGCGGTTAAGGAACTTACCCATATCAAGGTGATCGATGTCTATGATCGCACGTTCAATCTACATCGAGGGGGCAAAATCAGCATCGAGAACAAACTTCCCCTGAAAACCCAAGCTGATTTAGCCATGGCGTATACACCAGGGGTGGGTCGAATTTGTAACGCGATCGCCGATGAACCCCAAGATGTTTACTCCCTGACCATTAAAAGTAATACAGTAGCAATTGTTACAGATGGTAGCGCCGTATTAGGATTGGGCAACTTAGGTGCCGAAGCCGCATTACCCGTTATGGAAGGGAAAGCGATGCTGTTTAAAGAATTTGCCGGAATTGACGCCTTTCCTATATGTCTGGCAAATCAAGATACCGATACGATTATCGAAACCGTTAAAAATATTGCTCCCGTTTTTGGCGGAATTAACCTGGAAGATATCAGCGCCCCCCGTTGCTTTGACATTGAAGCCAAACTGCGACAAGTCTTGGATATTCCTGTGTTTCACGATGATCAGCATGGAACCGCGATTGTCAGTTTAGCGGCGTTAATTAATTCCCTGAAACTGGTGAAGAAATCCCTGGAAGAGGTGCGAATTGTGATTAATGGCGCTGGCGCAGCGGGAATTGCGATCGCGCGGCTATTACGTCAAGCTGGGGCGAAGATGATTTGGATCTGTGATTCCAAAGGGATTCTCTCAACCAAACGCACGGATTTAACACCCCAAAAGCAGGAATTTGCCGTTGAATCTAGTGGTACTTTAGCGGGTGCCATGGTGGGGGCGGATGTGTTTCTCGGCGTCAGTGTTCCCGGTGTTTTGACGCCAGACATGGTACATTCGATGGCAAGAGATCCCATTGTTATGGCGATGGCGAATCCAATCCCCGAAATTCAGCCAGAATTGGTGTTAGAGGATGTCGCGGTTATGGCAACGGGGCGCAGTGACTATCCCAATCAAATTAATAATGTTCTGGCGTTTCCTGGTGTGTTTCGCGGCGCCCTCGACTGTCGCGCCTCCATGATTACCAGTACGATGTATCTAGAAGCGGCAAAAGCAATCGCGTCTTTGATGTCTACGACAGATTTGGACGCTGAACATATTATTCCATCTGTTTTTGATCAGCGTGTTGTGACGGCTGTTTCCGCAGCGGTACAACAAGCCGCCCGGAATGAAGGGGTAGCAAGACGGTAAACACTGATTTCACGGATTGATGTTGAGGGATTGGAGTGGGGATATGGGCGGTTGGTAGCACTGATGACACTGAGGGGTTAAGTAGGTGGGGACAATTAAAGTTAACGGCGGAGATCGTCATTCGTCATTTGTCATACTCGCGCAAGCGAGAAGCAAGCTACGTCATTTGTCATTCGTCAGGGAACAGGTAAGGTAGAGTTTTGAGTTAACTTTCTCATCTTCCCCTGCTCCTCCAGTTTCCAGACGTGCCATGGCACGTCTCTACATTGCTCCCCCTGCTCCCCACAGCACTTATTCAACAAGCCCTAAATAGTGATTATTACCCCATGGGTAGAGGATTGTTAGATTACCAGTTTAGACATCGGCTAGTTGTTAAGATCACCAGTCTCTTCTTCGGTTTACTGGTTACTCAATTATCCGGATGTCAGATTATATCAACGATTAACAACGGTTTCCATACTTCTCGAATTTCTAGCGAAAATGCTGTTCCTGTACAATTTACTTTCCCGTTTGAGTTAGAGTCAGGACATGATTTTTCTCAGGGATTGGCTGCGGTTAAGTTGGATGGGGAGTGGGGCTATATTAATCAAACAGGTAACTGGGTAATTCAACCACAATTCGAGTTAGCTGATTCGTTTACTGAAGATGTAGCCCCAGTCAAAGTTGATGGAAAATGGGGTTATATTGATCAAACAGGTAACTGGGTAATTAAACCTCAATTCGATGGCGCTAAATCGTTCGCGGAAGGATTAGCCCCAGTTAAACAAGACGATGATTGGGGCTATATTGATAAAACTGGCACGGTAATAATTTTACCTCAATTTTACGATGCGGATTTGTTTTCCGAAGGATTGGCAATTGTCGAAAACAATAATCAGTATGGTTATGTAGATAAAACCGGAAACTGGATTACTCCGCCTCAATTTCAGGAAGCAAAACCGTTTTCTGAGGGGTTAGCTACGGTAAAATTGAATAACCAGTATGGCTATATCGACAAAACCGGAAACTGGGCGATTCCACCTCAATTTAAAGATGCGAGTTCTTTTTCCGAAGGCTTGGCGTCTGTCTCGAATCAAGCAATGAAATCGGGGTATATTAATCATCAAGGCGAGTTTGTGATTATGCCTTATTTTGATTGGGCGGGGGATTTTGTCCAAGGTGTGTCTGGCATCTCGATGAACGATAAAATTGGTTATATTGATCAGCAGGGAAATATGCTAATTGCTCCCCAGTTTGATAACACCTATGACTTTTCGGAAGACTTAATCGCGATCAAAATAGGCGACAAGTGGGGCTATATTAACAAAATAGGGAATTTAGTCATCAAGCCCCAATTTGATAGTGCTTGGTCATTTCAGCAAGGAGTAGCCAGAGTTAGAATTGATGACAGGTACGCTTTCATCAGTCATCCTTTAAAATAGGGGTTGCTACAGGGAGTTTTATGGTGAGGGGAGGGAACAGGGAACAGGAAACAGTTTCAACCCTCTGTATCAGTAGAAACATCTTCGTCTTCAGAGTCATTGGGGGTATTTTCAGGTTCTGTTTCCTCATTAGGAGAAGCCGTTTCATCCTCTATTGACTGCTTTTTGTCTTCGGAAGAGGACGTGTTTTCAGGAGAGGGAGATGGGGACGGCTTTTTGTTCTCAGATGTCGGTGTTTTTTCAGGTTCAGGGGTTGATTCCTCGGTTTCAGTATCAGAGTTGTTAGGAGTGGGTTGTGCTTGGCTTTCAGGGGATTCTTTTTCCTCTGTAGCGGGTTCGGTTTCAGAGGTTGATTCCTCGTTTTCCGTATCGGATGGCTGAGTTACTTCAGGTGTTTCCTCTTTTGTTTGCTCCCATTCTGATAAGGGGCGATTGACAGCATAGTCAAAGTCCATGGGGACTAAAAAGACGTTAGATTGCTGGGATTTGTCTGAGAATGGATCAATTTGAGCATAGAGAAAACTATTATTAAAATCTGGTTTTCCTAAAAGAATTTCATGGGTTTCATCGTTTGTAAGCCGCACCGTTACCATGGCTTGGGGTTTGTCTAAGCCATAGTCTTTCAGGTTTTCCGGAGGGACATTGGGAATTATGCGATCGCTCTTTCCTTCAACGAGTAAATTCAAGAGAAATGCAACCGATGGATCACTGGCGGGGACATCCTTCGGTTCCGTCATGCGCCAACCGGGTTCAGGTTCACTCACCCGTTCAAATTTTCGGCTTTCTTCCTGGATATAAATGTTAACCCGTTGAACCTCATCTTCTTCAAAGCTAAACAGTTGCTTTTCGGCTTCCTTCGCGGCTTCCCGTTGAGGAGTTCCAACGATTTCATAAAAGTAGACAAATCCTCCCAGGAAAAGGGCAACAATTAATAAAACCCAAGTAGTCTTCTGTAGCTTCATTTGTTATTCGTCATTGGTCATTTGTCATTGTTCATTTGTCATTCGTCATTGGTTATGACCCCTCTGCGTCCCTCTGCGTCAACCTCTGCGTCCTCTGCGTTAAAAAAACATAATTCCGATGCGAACATTTTATATCACTTAGTCGGGGCGGGTTTAGTCACATCTGGGTGACAAATAGATGATAATCGTAAAACCCGCCCCTACAGATGTACCTTTACCGCCGTAACCACCACAGCATCCCTGCGGTCAAAAAGCCAAACGCTGGAACAATTAACAGGGCTAACCATCCCAATATTCCGGATTGGACGGGTGTTAAGTTAATTCGGCGGTCTTCGGGTTCTTTGGGACTAATCGAAAGTGCTTGTTCATCTCGCTTACTTAACCAACTCACGGAATTGATAAAAATATCAGGATTGAGTTGCTGATCAAACCAACTATCTGTGGCAAAGTTTGAATTACCATACACAATTAATCGTGATTCAGCTTCGTCTTCTTGAGACTGAGACTCATCGGTCTGGATTGGTGAAGGTGAGGCTTCTGGGGATTCCTCTGGCGAAGCTGTGGGAGATGCTTCTGGAGTTTCCGCTTCGGGTTCATCGGTGTCTTCTAGAAACGCTTCGGGAGTTTCTTCCGCTTCGGGTTCATTGGTGTCTTCTGGCGACACTTCTGGAGTGTCTTCGGCTTCGGGTTCATCAGTGTCTTCACCTTCAGCTTCTGGAGTGTCTTCCGCTTCCGGTTCTGATGGTGGTGAAGCGCTGGAATCTTGACGACTTAACGCTACCCCTAATACTAAAGGACCAGGGCGATCGCCTTCTTGTTCGTTAAACTCCAACGGTTGTTGTTCTGGCGTGTTTTCCGCCCAACTTTGGGGACTTGTTATCACTAGAGGGGTTTCCTTTATCCCTTCTACAGGTTCCATGTCCACGGGTTGCGCTAAGGGATAAATCGAAAAGCCAGTTCCAAAATCTTGGGTAATTGGATGATCGCCATATTGCGTAACCAAGGGGGTTGCTGGACCTAAACCGACTAACCTCCCTTGACCCGACGCATCAATCACAATCTGATTCGTCAACGTCACTCCCCAATCTGATAGTAAGGGTTCTAAGCCGGGATTGGTATCGGGATCTATCATCACTAACAGACTTCCCCCGTCAGCCAAATAGTCTTCTAAAGCTTGCACTTCCGGTTCAAACAACGCTCGTTTGGGTCCAGCAATTACGATTAAAGAAGCATCATCGGGAACGGCTGGCTGTTCAGCGAGATTCAGGGGTTCGACGGTGAAGTTTTTTGTCTCTAACGCACTTACGGCTTGAGATAATCCACCTTCGTCTGACGCTTCTAATGGGCGTTCACCATGACCTTGGAGAAAATAGACCTTATCCGCGCGATCGCCTGTGATGCGTTCAATTGCGTTGGTTAGCTGAACTTCCGATAACCGTTCCCCTGGGCTAATGGTTTGGACTAACTCCCGTTGATTCCCATATTCTAAGTAAACCTCCCCTATGTAATTTACATTAAACTTTTGGGCTAATTCAGGTTGTAGCTGGGGGTCAACAAACTCAAATTCTAAATTTGATCCATAGCGGCGGTAGTTTTCCAGGAGTTCTTGATTGGCGGGATTAGCGGGACTCTCAAACACCCAAACTTTCACCGATTGATCTAAATTTCTCACAACTTGCTGTGACTGAGGTGAAAGGGTAAATAGCTGATTTTCGGTTAAATCAATCTGTACCCCATAACGCACGCCTAAAAAGTTAATTAACCCGATAATCACAAACATCGCTAAGGTGGCAATTATCGCATTGGTTCCCACCTGGGTAGAACGGCGTCCCCAAAAACCAGGGGCGATTTGATCTAGAAGTAGGAACCACAAGCCAATGATCAATAGTCCTGCAATTAGCAGCGCCAAGGATACAGGAGACCACTCACCCGCGACTTCTTGGGCGGTAAGTCCCATAATTGTCAGGATCGGTCCGAACCAAAATAGATATTTTAAATACGTCCACTTAATCGGCTTTGTTGTCATAGTTTATAGCGTTTTGATTGTGTAGGGGCGGGTTTTACGATTATTGTTTCTGACCTAACCCAGATTTGACTAAACCCGCCCTGACTGAGTGATAAAATAGTTACAGGTTTGTCATCAATACCAAAATGCTTAGGGCGCTAAAGCGCAACTACGAACTTAAGAGCGCTGGAATCGGAACGCTTCAATCGACTGAGCGGTGAGGAATATGCCCAGAAAGATATAACTAGCAAATAAAATAAGACTACTGGTATCTAGAACACCCCGAACTAAATTGGTATAATTCTCCATCAACGATAAATAACCTAACGCTTCCCCAAAAGCACCACCGATAATATTAGCAATTAAATCAATTACCCAGAGGAACAATATCAAAACAAATGTGAGGAAAGCTGCCAGGATTGAACTATCGGTTAACGAAGAAATAAACATTCCCAGGGAAAGCACTGATGCGGCGAGTAAAATTAATCCAGCATGGGCTAATAAAGGAACCCACGGTTGAATGGGTGGATTGGCGGCATTCAAGGCGATCACTTCATATAGGAGTAACGGTAGCACCATAATCGTAAAAAAGGTTAGCACACCTAATAGTTTTCCCAGGGCTACCGCCCAATTCGTCACTGGCGACGTTGCCAGCAGTTCTAACGTTCCCCGCTTCCGTTCCTCCGAATAGAGTCCCATGGAGAGGATGGGGAGAACAAATAAAATTAGAGACCCCATAACACTCAAAAACATATTCAAAAACTCATAGGCTACATCCACAGGGGGTGTCGGCATTCCCAGTTGATCGCGTTGCGCTACTTGCTGAATAATCCCATCGGGACTTAATAGAATCCACACGAAAAAGAACCCCGACAATAGCCAGAAAAACCCAGCCACTATATAAGCCAAAGGTGAAGCAAAATAGCCCTGCAATTCCTTGCGAAAAATTGCCACAATATTGCCAAAGAGTATACGCATTAACGATCTTCTCCTGATTGGGGAACGTCTGACTCAGGGACTTTTGATTCAGGGACTTGGGATTGAGAAACATTGGATTCAGGAACTTCTGATGGAGAATCAGAGATAGGCGATTCAGCTAAATTGTTCCCTGTCTCTATTTCCAGGTTCTCCGCCCTCCGTTCCTGAGTCGTCAGTTCTAAAAAGACATCTTCCAGGGTAGCGCGAGTGCGGCGCATTTCATGCAATCCGATCCCAGCGCCCACAGTTACAGCCGCAATATCTCGTCCCGGATCAGTACCCGGTACCGTCACAATCCGAATTAAGGAGCGATTTGGGGGTAACTGTTGAGTGGGGACAATTTCGACTAAGCAGACTCCCTGCAACACTTGTAATAGCTTTTGCAGTTGAGTTGCATCCCCATCCACTTCTAACTCATAGCCCGCCCCTCCCGTCAATTGCGCCATCAGGTTTTCTGGGCTATTGGTGGCGACGATTTTACCTCGGTTGATAATCGCCACCCGACTACAGGTCATGCTCACCTCTGGCAGAATATGGGTAGACAGGATAATCGTATGTTCACCGGCAAGGCTTTTGATCAAGTTGCGGACATCAATAATTTGCCGAGGATCGAGTCCGACGGTGGGTTCATCTAAGATAATCGCAGGTGGATCATGAACGATCGCTTGAGCAATTCCCACTCGTTGACGAAATCCCTTGGAGAGTTTGCGGATCAAGACTTTGCGCTTCTCTACAAGGTTACAGCGTTTAATTGCCATCTTCACCCGCTTAGTGCGATCGCCTGCGGATACCCCTTTGAGACGAGCGACAAAGTACAAGAACCCCTCAACCGTCATTTCTGGATAAAGGGGAGGGGTTTCCGGTAAATAGCCGATGCGTTGGCGCACCGCCAGAGAATTTTCATGGACATCATACCCAGCAATTCGGGCGGTTCCACTGGTGGCAGGTAAATATCCGGCTAAAATCCGCATGGTAGTTGTTTTCCCCGCACCATTGGGTCCGAGAAATCCCAGGATTTCCCCCGGTTCCACCTTAAAACTGACATCCTGAATTGCTGGAGTGACGCCATAGAGCTTGCTCAGACGATCCACTTCGATCATAAAGATTCCACTGGAGAGGATAGATATTTTTTAGGCTAACGTTTATCAATCATACATAGTCCGACTACTGATCAACTGTAGGGGCGGGTTTAGGGAATCTGTAGGGGCGGGTTTAGGGGCTAAATTCAGATATTCACCACTAACGGAACAACAAAACCCGCCCTCCCCACCATTAACGGAACAACAAAACCCACCAGATTACTAACCGCGATCGCACCTCAAAAATGTCGGGGTAAAAGATTTGGGCAGGGCGGGTTTTGGAGAAAGGTGATTGGTGACTCCGTTAATTTTGTCCCTAAACCCGCCCCTACATTAGATTTCCTGTCCCGATATCCGATTTTCTAACCTGAACCCGATCACCTGCGGATACAGTCATTGAGTATCACAAATGCCTGGATGATTTGGGTCGTTTTTGCCATTTTACCAAGGCTATTTTACCTCAAAGGAATCTACTCCTAAAATAGCAACCCTATCAGCTTCTACTCTGGCGATAGCTTTATCTGTTGTAATTGGCAAATAGCCTTTAGAACTTGAAGCAACTTCATAGACGATTCAGCATCCGTTAAACTTAGGAATGGCAGCAACTGATAGGTTGGCGAATTCCCTGTCTGGATATAGACAAACCGATACAGTTCTCCATTCGTGACTAAACCCCAGACTGACTCTTGAGACTCTAAGCTTTTATAAGCATACGTCAGCAATTGGGGTAAGCCTGTTGATGGAGAAACCGCGCTATTTTTTGATTCAATAACTAAGACCCAAAACGGGACATGATCTCTGGGCTGTCGAGCTTTATTAATTGCCAGGATATCAAATCGACCTGTGATTAGGGTGTCTTCAGCCGTAATGGTAATCCGGGAAATTCCTTCTTCAACAGCAATTTGTAAAGGATAGCGATAGAACCCAGCTAATCGTAACAGAGGACTAACCGCAACCAATTTAACCTGACCTTCTGAAGCAGTGGCTGAGGTAAGATGATTGTCAAATTCATGGCGAGTTTGCTCAACTTGCTGCTGTTCAAACTCGGTTACAGGTTCGAGAGATAATAATGATTCAAATGAGGTACTGTACTGTTTGTGAAAATTAAAAAGCTGATGAACATCATCTAAAGTTAAGTTTTTGGCATTGAGCGTCGTCATGGGTTTAGAATGGCAGGAAATAAGTTGGAGTGCATGTCAATTCCAGATGACATGGAATGCTGGAGTGTCAATTCAGCCGCTAAAATCTATCAGGCTTTGTCGATAAAACTCTGGCATTCCGGTATCAAAATATTGTCCTTTGACCCAATATCCCATCAATCCCTCCTCTTGGCGTAATGTATCCAGACAAGTGGTTAACTGAAATTCCCCCTTATAGCGCTGATTCTGGTTAATACTTTCAGCCAGCATCTCAAAGATTTTCGGCTTGAGGACATACATACCAAAAATCCCTAAAAACCTATCCTCCGCCATCCCTTCAACACGCAAGTGCGATCGCGCATAGTCAAGATCCGGTTTTTCACAGACTTGTGTCACCGTTAAAATAGAATTCATCTTCTGCCAAACCCCAGTCACACAACCCGCTTTATGGATAATCTCGGCAGACATTTCTGTCAAACCAATCACACTTTGATCCGTTTTTTCATAAATTTCTAGCACCTGACGAGAACAAGGAATTTCGGTATCGGAAGTATAAACATGATCGCCAAGTAACAGTAAAAAAGGCTCTTGATTCACCCAATCCTTGGCACAGAACACCGCATGACCATAGCCTTCTTGCTCATCCTGGGTTAAGATAGTAATCCGCTCTCCTAACTCTTGCAGATACTGACAATAGTCCTGATTTGCATCAGAGAGTTTATCCAAAAGTGCCTGTTTCGGTGGAGTTTTAAAGAACGCCTCAAAAATGGCGCGATCGCTCGGTTGTACCACAATCCCGATTTCTTCGATACCACCGCGCCTTGCTTCCTCCACAATCGCCAAAATTACTGGCTTCGTCCGCCCATCGCGATCGATAATTGGAAATAGTTCTTTTTTCACCACCTTTGTGGCTGGAAACAAGCGAGTACCAAATCCGGCGGCGGGAATTACGGCTTTACGAACAATCTGACTGGACATAATCTAAATTATGAATTATGAATCAAGATAAGACAATCTATTTAAAAAATTAGTTTTAATCCTTGATGATGCCATTGACAACTACAAACGCACTCAAAGAATGGGCTGTTGCCGTTGATGCCTTAGAACAGGGTAAGACGATTATGCTACTGCGTAAAGGCGGCATTCGGGAAGAAAACAATCGCTTCCACGTCACTTACAATCCGGTTTTACTTTATCCTACCTACGAACATCAACAGCCTCATTTACTCAAACCCGATTATGCCTCTCAGGTAACACCCGTCACCTCAGGTTGGCATCCGCAAACGGTACGGATTGGCAGTTGGGCAACCATTACCGATATTTTTCAAATCAGCACTCAAGCCGCAGTAGACGCCCTGTTACCCTACCACATCTGGAATGAACAATTTGCCAGTGGGCGTTTTAAATGGAAGCCACGTCAACCGTTGTATGTTCTCCTACTACGAATCTACAAGCTTCCCTCGGTTCAACGTATACCCTATCGTTCTGAATACGGCGGCTGTCGTTCTTGGATTAATATAGCTGAACCCATTTCTCTAGAGGGTGCTGTACCCGTTGTTGATGATACCGACTATAGCCAGCAAACGGCACAAATCCGTCAGATTCTGGAGTCAGGGTGTAGGGTGTAAGCATGAAATTCTTCAAGAGGCTCAAAAACCTAATAGTCCAGTAGTGCCGTGGCACAGCTTATTTGATGAATTAGAATTACGCCCGGAAACCGTAGGGGCGCAAAGACTTGCGCCCGATTCAATGGTCAAATCTATTCCACAATTTTAACTGTGCCACGCCAGTAGTAAAGGCTTTAGCCCCTAATTTCTTATGTTTTTTGAGTTTATAGCTAATCTACCCAATTAGGTGTGCCACGGCATAGGCTGATTGAGAATAGTGCAAGATGTGAGTCAATGAACAATCAACACTGAACAATAAACCCAAAATACGCATTAGATCAAACTCAGTAGCGCCACCGAGCGCGATATCCTCTCACATCAATATGGGTAAAAGAGCTAGCACTGGCTAATCCACCCCGATTTCCCCACCAGGATTCTAGGCGCTGATTAACTTGGGGTGGGGAGATTCCTTGAACCACAAAATCCACCGCATCACCCACTAAATGCCTGGATTTTGTTGCCCCTCCGACTTTACGATTAGTTACTGGATCACGATACCAAGAATTTATAGTAATCGGACGAGCGCCCAAATATTCTCTCACTTCTTCCATCACATGAGCCACTCTCAAAATCCCCTCAACCACTTCATTATTCACCGGAATCCTTGAGCCATTCATTGTCGCTTCCGCCCAACTAAAGTGTCCACCTTCGAGAATTGGATTGCCTAGATAGACTGTTCCTAATTTGGGTACGGTGATGGGACGTCCTTTATTGGGTGAAGCAATCTTAGTTTCGGGTTCTTCTGCTTTATCGCTGGGACGATTATTCGGTTCAGTTCCTTGAATTTCGATATGTTCTTTGAAAACATACCAATCACTCTGATTATTCTGCCCTAACAAAACCCCATCCGGTAAAAGGACTTTGACGTGTCCTCCCTCAGAGGGATCATCCTCAATAATTTCTAGGTGAGTCCCCCCTTTTACCGTGATTTTTTCTTCGGGTTTGAGTCGAAATGATTGATCCGGTCGCGCTTTAAATACTGTATCGGATAAGACCTTGATTTTAATGCCTGTTCCTGGTTTAGGGATATCAATGATTTTTTGGGATTGGAGATAGTAAACAATCGCCGCTGCTCCAATGGTGGTTGATGGATGCTTCAGAACAGTGGTACCCCCCCAAACCCACTCGGATTGATCTCCAACTCCATGTCTAAATCCATTCCACAAGTCAAACCCCCACAGATAAGCACCGAGGGTGCGAGTTCGGGCTTTATGGAACTCCTTAGCCAATAAAATTTCTGTCACTTTTTTCACAAATAAGTCAGGTTCGCGGAGGTTCCACTCACTGTAGTGAAGAACCGCTGCAAACCACCATGGAATGCCTGTCGCTTGTTCAACGGTTTCATAGTGTTGTCGCAGATCCTTCATGCGCTCAACAATTTGCTGAACTTCGGATTCTTGTTCTTTTTGTAAGCTACAGGTCAAGAAGGCTTTTTCGTAGTCAGGTAAGAGTGTCTTGAGGCGAAAGTCCATAGTTGTGTTTAGCCCTTTTGGAACAATTAACTCTAGTTAATATTTTACTCTGCTCTAATTTAGTCTGGTACGGCTTCGGGGGCGTAAACGTCCCTTTTGATGAGGATTTCAGCGTTTTTAGGGGATGATAAAATTACGCCCTTCAGCAAGCTGTCATGCTTTTGATTTGATAGGTAAGGTTGGCGTGAAAGTAGACGGAGAGAGGGTTTTAGGGCTACTTGCAAAAGTTAATACAGTACGGTTTTCTTTTGTCCGACTACTTATCACACCTTTTTTGTCAGACTAACGCTGAAAAATGACTCCGTTATCACTATTCTTTTTTTAAAGCTCCTAGTCCCCACAAACAGATACCATATATACCTAAATAAGCCCAAAGTTCTAATTCACCACTAACTAGCAACCAAGTCATCACTAAAGGAAACGTGATGGCTAGCATAATCACGGCAGTATCATAGTCTAAATTCATTGCTTTTATGTGGATACACCATGCTATTTTTGGCATCTAAATTGCTAATACTAAGATAGCAATACTAATATAGCTTACGGTTTTCCTTTGTCCAAGGAGATTGGGTGGAAAATGGAGGGTGTGGGGAAAATCTCCTGATGGGATGACAAGTATAGCGGTACTAAGACAGGTTAGGACATTCTTTACTGTTCCCTGTTCCCTGTTCCCTGTTCCCTGTTCCCTGTTCCCTCTTGGACTAACTGATGTCCTAACATATCCTCGTAGTGCTATAACTTGAAGCGTGGTAGTTCACACCAATTGCTGAATTTGTTCTGGGGTGATCTGCTCAACATTGCCAAAAACTTGAGCCGCCCCTGCTTTTTTTAAGGTTTGTTGATAAGCCTCACGGCGTTCTGCTGTTTCCTGAACATGGGGCGGGAGAACACCAACACCAACCCAGGTTCTGTCTGGATGAAGAGTTTGGGCTGCTTTAACTGTGTACATATCTGCCACGGTATCTCCCACATAGATGGTAGGCAATGGTTGCTCAATGTGGTGCTGTTGCTGAAGCTGGTTAATTACTGCTAATAATCCTGTTGGATCAGGTTTACCGGGGGCATCTTCCATCGCCACGAGTACGGGGGCTGGCAAACCGAGACGTTTTGAAAGAGCGTAAAGTGCTTCATTTCGCGTCGCCCCACTAAAAAAGCCCCATAAAATATCGGCTGAGGTTAGATATTCAAGATAGTTGGGGTTGAGGAGTAATGGTTCATCACAGATGTATCCTGTCCAATGATTTGGATCAGCGCCTCGGTAGCGAGCATTAAAAAAGGCAATCAGGTTATCATAATCTAGGGCAACCTGCGATCGCGCCTGACCTTGCTGCTCAAAGTGGCGATAGATAAGCTCTCGTGAGGCTTCCCAATCGTTGTTCCATAAGCCTTCGGATTTGAGGTGGTCAATCTCAACAGAAGACGGGCGATACACTCCGGCGGTAAAATGCTCGACTGTATCCGCGATCGCTCTCCGGTAAGAACCACTCACATCCCGGATGACACCATCAATATCGAAAACGGCGATCGCTAGTCTAGACCCTGATTTTGTTCTTGCTTTTAAAGTTGTCAATGTAAATACCCCCACGACTAACTCAGTTGCTTAAGTCGTGCAGTTTCATCCCCCGGATAAATCACGAGGGCTTTCACCTTTGCTATCCTGTAGAATGATTGATTGTACATTAAGTATAAGATACCTGATCTATTGTTGGAGGTTTGTTTGTCTAAATTTATCTTAAAAGTTCTCTGGTTAGAAGAGAATGTGGCACTCGCCGTCGATCAAGTCGTGGGTAAAGGAACTAGCCCGCTGACATCCTACTTTTTCTGGCCCCGGAACGATGCTTGGGAGCAAATCAAAAACGAACTGGAAGCCAAACATTGGATTAGCGAAATGGATCGCGTTGAGTTGCTCAACAAAGCCACTGAAGTGATTAACTACTGGCAAGAAGAAGGTAAAAATCGTCCCATGAATGAAGCTCAGGCAAAATTTCCAGAAGTCACCTTTACAGGTAGCGCCTAGGGGATGAAGCGGAGCTAGGGGAGCTGGGGGAGCAATGTAGAGACGTGCCATGGCACGTCTGGGAGCTGGGGGAGCTGGGGAAAAAAACCCATACAAAATAGCGAGTAATACCAAATCCGATGACCCAAACCCCTTTATCCCTGGGATACTTTTTCCTTCTACCCATCCTGACTCCTGCTGCCTTCTCCTATACAAAGGAGCTATCCAGACGTTAGTTAGCTGGATAGCTCCTTTATGTTTCAAGGGCAATGCTCTATCCCATCAAACCATACCACCCGCCGCTTGAAAGCGAGCTCTTGCTCTCTTTAAAGCTTGCGTGGCTTGAATTTTTTCTTGCCGATTCTCACTGGTTTGGACTTGGTTGAGACGCTCTTGGGCTTGAGAGAAAGCTTCTCGTGCGGCTTCCTTGTCAATCGTCTCTCCTTGTTCCGCCCCATTAACGAGAATGGTTACTTCATCATTTTCAACTTCGGCAAATCCGCCCATGAGGGCGATGGGTATCCAGTCTTTACCCGGACGAACTCGCATTACACCAATGTCCAGTGCTGACAACAGGGGGGCGTGACCCGTCAATATACCCAGTTGACCCGTCGTACTGGGCAAAATCACTTCTTCGGCATTAGAATCCCAGACAATTTTGTCGGGAGAAACAACTCGAACAGTTAAGCTCATCGAAACTCCTTTGAGTCCCAAACCCTGTCTTGATCAGACAGCTTTACAATTAAATGCTGGTTTTTAAATGGAGATAATCCCAGGAACCAGCTCGCCCTGTAATAAGTCCCTTCGCCTACCCAGTCCAAGATGTCTTGGCATTACCCAACGCCTAACCAATTAGGCTTAGAGATAGTCCGAACTAGGGAAGTATTCAGAAGTCTGTGCCAGAACTAGGCTCAAAAAGCTATTCACCGCTTACATTGTCCAAACTGGCGTCAATCCTTGTCCCTTTTAGGGCAAGGTTGGTGAATAGTCATCAGCTTAGAACAGCCTCATGACTAATGACTCGAAACACGGAAGGGATTAACCTTTCATCTTCTCAGCTTTAGCGACCACTTGATCAATATCACCAACCAGATAGAATGCCTGTTCGGGCAGGTCGTCCAATTCTCCATTCAGAATCATTTGGAATCCCTTGATGGTTTTGTCAAGAGAAACGTACTGACCGGGCAATCCTGTAAATACTTCCGCCACAAAGAAAGGCTGAGACAAGAAGCGCTCAATCTTCCGCGCCCGCGCCACCGTCAAACGGTCATCTTCGGACAATTCATCTAAACCCAGAATCGCAATAATATCCTGGAGTTCCTTGTAGCGCTGTAGGGTTGACTGAACCGCACGCGCTGTTTGGTAATGTTCTTCACCCACAATACTGGGTTGGAGCATCGTTGATGTAGAATCTAGGGGGTCTACAGCAGGGTAGATTCCTTTGGATGCTAAAGCACGAGACAATACAGTTGTCGCATCCAGGTGAGCAAAGGTGGTTGCTGGTGCTGGGTCGGTTAAGTCGTCGGCTGGGACATAGACCGCTTGAATCGAGGTAATTGATCCTTCTTTGGTTGAGGTAATCCGCTCTTGCAGTTCACCCATTTCTGTACCCAATGTGGGCTGATATCCCACAGCCGAAGGCATCCGACCGAGGAGTGCAGATACTTCTGAACCCGCTTGCACGAACCGGAAGATGTTGTCGATGAACAGCAGCACGTCCTGCTTGTTGACATCACGGAAATGCTCCGCCATCGTCAGCGCCGCTAGACCGACACGCATCCGGGCACCGGGGGGTTCGTTCATCTGACCGTAGACCAGCGCCACTTTAGATTGGCTGAGGTCTTCTTCGTTGATAACCTTTGACTCTTTAAATTCGTTGTAAAGGTCGTTTCCTTCACGGGTGCGTTCGCCCACACCACCAAATACCGACACACCACCGTGAGCTTTGGCAATATTGTTGATCAGTTCTTGAATGATAACGGTTTTACCAACACCCGCTCCACCAAATAAACCAACTTTACCACCTCGACGGTAGGGTGCCAGCAAGTCTACAACTTTAATCCCCGTTTCAAAAATCGACGGTTTGGTTTCCAGTTCGGTTAGTTTGGGCGCAGAACGGTGAATGGGCGATCGATCTTCGGTATTGACCGGACCCAATTCATCGACAGGCTCACCTAACACATTGAAAATTCGTCCCAGGGTAGCACCGCCTACGGGAACACTAATGGCAGTGCCAGTGTCTACGGCTTCCATCCCTCGAACTAAGCCATCCGTACCACTCATGGCAACGGCTCGGACTTGGTTATCACCGAGTAACTGCTGCACTTCACAGGTTACGGCAACATCCTGTCCTGCTGCATTCTTACCTTCAATTCTCAAAGCATTGTAAATCCGGGGCATTTTGCCGCCAGGAAACTCAACATCGACAACAGGTCCGATGATTTGAGTAATAACGCCGGTGTTTGTTTTTTCTGTGGTGGCTACCATGCTTGCGTCTATTATATTCTGGGATAACGAGTGTGCTTCTGACTTCATCAAGCACTCAGGTGACAAAGGGCTTGCTATTTCTAGAAGCCCACACTATGTATGCTCCATCGAGTCAGTCTGTGGAGTTGTCACAGCTTAAGAGCTTAACAATACCGCTCTCTAGATTACCACTTATGGGTATCGCAAACCCAGTAGCCCGCGAGGAACTAGCTAATCGCATTCAGTGTTCTTGTAAGTGAGCTTTCTGTTTGCGTCTAATCATTGTCCGAACCCCTAAAGTTGCCACTCCCAGCAATCCGAGTAAGCCGGATGGTTCTGGCACACTCTGGGGTTCTGGGTCATCGGGGGGAAATAAAGTTCCAGGATCGGTTACGGGGTCTTCTGGGGGGGATTGGGGTTCATCGGACGGATCATCATTCGGTTGAGTATTTAGTTGGGGATCTTTTGTGCCGAGGGACTTGCCTTTGACGAAGACAGCAGAGTCCAGTTGACCATCCGCCACATCCCAGATTTTTATTTCGATAGTGTTTCTGGCATTTTTATTGAGTAGACCTTCAAAGGTCAAGATTTCTGTGTAACCATCCAGCTTAGTATTGACTGGGGAGCCTTTTGGATTATTGATATAATCAGGATGATAGGAGGAAGAATCTTCACGATTAGGAATCAGATTGTTAATCGTAACTTCCTGCCCATCAGTCAGCAGAGCCAAGTTTTGTCCATTTAATAGTAGCTCAAAAGAGTCGTTAAATTTAGCATCTTGTTCAGGATCTCCTCCGAACTCACGAAACTCTTCTGAGCCAAATACGTACTCAAAAAATAGCTTTTCCGCTGTCTCGTCAGCGTCGAAGCTGAGTTCTAGGGTCATCTTATCCCCTCGTACTCCTGCCTGAGGGTTTTCTTCAGAACCTACAGGCTCGAAATCAGTACTTAAATCATTCGGAGGTTCACCCCCTAAAAATTCTATTCCTCCATCTTCCTCGTTTTCTCCGGGTAAATCTTCGACTTTACCCGTACTCAATACGATGCCCTCATCCAGACCGAAGGGATCATTGCTAAACAGACCAAAAGCTTTAGTATTCTGTGTGTCTGGATTGTCATCATCTAGCTCTAGAGCAAAGTTAGTCAGTCCGGTCGTATCCCCTAACAAAGAATACAGAAGTAAATCTGTATTACTCGTTGGCGTGATTGTAAATGCCATCGCTGGCAGTCCCCCCAAGCTCAGAAGAGCCGTTGTTGCAATAGTGGTCGTTGTCGTCTTGATTGGTAGAAGCCCCATTGTTTTTCCCTCCTTCAAGGAAAATAGTTGCATACTCGTCTAGTCCATTTCAAGCTCTATGGCTTGTCTTCACAGAAATAATACACTAATGTAAAGTTATGTTAAAGCTCTAGTTATAGAGAGTTTTCTGGTTATCCTCCATTTTACTATCTAAACAAAATAATTGATGGATCGCCTCTAACGTTGAGCAGAAACCCATGGGGATCAGAAACCAACGGAAATTGTAATAGATTAGTATTTACAGCCACCTTGTCTGAGGAGTATTTGTGGAGGACGGTGGTTCAGTATTAAAACTGTATGCTAAAAAGACGTGATTTAGCACATTGATTTCCAATAATAATATTTTATTTTACGCTAGTGCCTAGTGCCAGAAGGCAGAAATAAAACTACGTCACTATCATGCACAAAGCAGTTATCATTTGTCCCGGTATTCACAATTCACAGTTGACACAAGAGTTTTTAGCTGGGTTACAACGCTGTGACTCTGGCAATGTAGGGCGTGTTCAGCAACTATTACTTTTTCCCAGCCACGAGTATCCTGCTTATTCAGCGATTCATATTTTGAACTATTTACAGCGTCATCTTACTCTAATGAACACCTCTGTTACTTTTATCAGTTTTAGTGCAGGAGTAGTTGGTGCGATTGGTGCAGCATGGGGATGGCAGATGCTTGGGGGAACCGTGAAAGCGCTGGTGGCGTTGGATGGGTGGGGTGTACCCTTATATGGAACGTTTCCCATTCATCGGCTGAGTCACGATTATTTTACCCACTGGAGTTCCGCCTTATTGGGAAGTGGTGATAGTAGGTTTTATGCTGACCCCCCAGTGGAGCATCTAACGTTATGGGAAAAGCCGGATAGCTGTCCAGGGTGGGGGATACAACCCCTTAAGAATGGGGGAGAATGGCGACGTTATCTGACGGCAGCTGAGTTTGTGGTGCAACTGTTGTCGGATTAACCGTTTTTGTCTAAGACAAAATAGCGAGCGAGACGCTCGCACTACATACAACCGTTCCCTGTTCTCTATTCCCTCTTGGGATCAACTGATGTTCTAACTTCTCTCCGCAGCACTATATTTTATTCATTCCAATTGATTGACCGGAAACGCTCCCGGTTTCACGAGAATCGTTTTCGTTTTCCCCTGACGATTCACTTCAATATCGAGATTCGCGCCCACTTCACTCGCTTCTACTTCTTCTTGTACATCCGAGGCAGTTTTAATCGGTTTTCCGCCAACTTTTTGAATAATATCACCCGGTTCAAGACCCGCTTGTTGAGCTGGGGAATTAGGAACGACGCGGACGATTAAGACGCCTTGATCTTGAGTCACCTTTAAACCCGCATCTTGATCCTGATTAATTTCTTTGCGTAACTCTGGAGTCAGCGTTACCATCTGAATTCCCAGATATGGATGGTCAACCCGACCTTTTTCAAAAAGCTGTTCAGCAATGCGTTGAGCGGTTTCAATGGGGATAGCAAAGCCCAATCCTTGAGCATTGGCACGAATCGCCGTATTAATTCCAATGACTTCACCATTGGCGTTTAATAAGGGTCCGCCGGAATTTCCAGGATTAATTGCTGCATCGGTTTGGATAAAACTAACTCGTTTTTCTGGAACCCCAACCTGAGAACTCGATCGCCCTAAAGCGCTAATGATGCCCACCGTTACCGTATTATCCAAACCCAGAGGATTCCCGATCGCGATCGCCCACTCCCCAGGAATCAACTCATCAGCGTTACCCAAGCGGACGGTGGGCAAATCTTCCGCCTCAATTTTAATAATCGCCACATCGGTTACCGGATCTGCCCCTAACACCCGACCCTCTAACGTCCGCCCATCTTTCAATGTAACCTTGACGATATCCGCCCCATCGATCACATGAGCATTGGTAATAATCAGCCCATCTGACTCCAGAATAAAACCCGATCCCGTTCCCCGTTCCACACGAGGTTCCGGAACAGGCATCTCATTGCCGAAAAAGCGGCGGAAGAAGGGATTTCTAAACGGTTCGGGAACCTCTTGGCTGAGCTGACGCGCCGCATCAATCCTCACCACCGCTGGTCCAACTTGCTCAACAGCTTGGGCAATAAAATTAAGATTGGCGGGAGCGGGACGGTTGGAGCGCCGAGGTGGGGATAAGGGTTCCAATACCGCAGGCACTGCTTCTGGCGGATTGACTCCTTGGGTTTCAGCCATCAGGTAGCGACTACCTAAAACCCCTGCTCCACCGCCTAAGCCTAGCAAGGTCAGATAAACGGTTAGCTGCTTTAACGATAAACTCATGGTCTTGGAAACGGGTAGTTTTTGCAGGGGGTGACAAGCGCGATCGCAACTCGCCCATTATGCTGAGTTGCTGCCTTTAATTGTACAACCTTCCTTTTCAGAGTGCCTCAGCTTCCGTAGCTTCCAGACGTGCCATGGCACGTCTCTACATTGCTTCCCCTGCTTCCCCCGTTTCTACTGGGGAGAACTCATAGAGACATGAGTATGCTGTCGCAGCGGAATTTCGATCACAAACTCACTGCCTTGCCCCGGTTCAGAATTACACTGAAGATATCCTCCATGTTTTTCCACGACAATCTGATAGCTAATCGATAACCCCAAACCTGTGCCTTTTCCGACAGGTTTCGTGGTGAAAAACGGATCGAATAGACGTTGACGCACCATCTCAGTCATCCCCGATCCATTGTCAGTAATGCGAACCACCACCCATTGATTCACCAACAATGATTTTGCCTGGAGTTTAGGACGCTTCACCTCTTTAATCGCCGTCTGAATCACAATCGTGGGATAAGGACTAGAGGATTGTCCATCAGACAACTGGGCTTGAGCATTTAACTGCCTCAACTCTTCCAGCGCATCAATGGCATTACTCAGTAGATTCATAAACACTTGGTTGAGTTGTCCCGGATAACATTCCACCGAGGGTAAATCCCCATAGTCCTTCATCAATTGCACCTCAACTAGACCGGGCGTCGCTTTGAGCTGATTTTGTAGAATCAACAACGTATTGTCTAATCCCTCATGCAAATCCACTGATTTCATTTCCGCTTGATCCAAGCGGGAGAAATTCCGCAACGACAGCACCAAGTTGCGAATGCGATCGGCACCCAGTTTCATCGAGTTAATCAGTTTAGGCAAGTCAGTTTTGACAAACTCTAAATCAATGTCCTCAGTCGTTTCTTGAATTTCGGATACAGGCTGAGGATAGTGCTGTTCATAGAGTTCCAGCAAACCCATCACGTCCTGAACATACTGAGAAGCGTAAGCAATATTTCCGTAAATAAAATTAATCGGATTATTAATTTCATGAGCCACCCCCGCAACCAGTTGTCCCAAAGACGACATTTTTTCACTCTGAATCAACTGACTTTGATAAGAATGTAGCTGCTGGATCATGCGTGTGAGTTCGCGGGTTTGTTTTTTCAACTGGGCTTCACTTTGCCGCAGGGCTGTTTCTACCCGTTGGCGTTCTAGAATATCCTGTTGAAGCTGGACATTGGCTTGAGTAAGCTGTGCTGTGCGTTGTTCAACTTGAATTTTCAATTGGTCATGGGATTTTTGCAGGGCTAACTCCGCTCGCTGACGCTCCCCAATTTCGTGGCGTAGCCGTTCATTGGTCTGGGCTAATTCCGAGGTTCGTTCTTCCACCGCCTGTTGCAGTAGTTCGATTACCCCATACATTTCCACGGGGTTAAGCACTTGCAGTAGGCTGGTTTGGGAAACGATTCCCACTAATTCTCCCTGATTGCCGCGAACGACCAACCGTCGCACCCGATGCTGCTGCATTTGTTCATGGGCGAGCCACAAGGAATCCGAGGGACCTAGACAAAATAGGGGTGTACTCATCACCTCTTGAGCCTGTAGGCGCGATAAATCTAGTTCTAGTGCCTGAAACTGCACAATATCGCGTTCCGTGACAATACCCACGGGAATCAGGGACTGAGAATAAAGTATTGGACATGAGCAAGAGACTTTAGTCAAAGGAGCAGAACATCCGGCTGGCGTTAGGGTGGCTTGTTCCCCAGGCTGAATTTCCGAATCTCTGACTTGAGTAATCACCACGCAACTGACTTGATGCTCTGTCATGAGCTGGGCTAACTGTAACACTGACGTGGTTACGGGTGCATGAATCACCGTTCTGGTCATGACATCTTGCACACAGCGCAATCGCGTCAGCAGGTTAACGGGTTGCAACGCTTTGCGAATACTTTCATGGGTAACAATTCCCATGGGTTGCCCTTGTTCATTGACAATTGGCAGGTGACGAATCCGATGCTGGCGTAAGAGTCCTAATGCGGTAAAGATATCGTGAGACGGCGACGGTTGCAGCGTAATCGCGGGTCGGGTCATAATTTCCGAAATATTGACTCGGCTTAAGGGAAGACCCGCTGCTGCTAACTTAACAATATCGCGCTCAGTAAATACGCCAACCAGTCGCTCTCCCTCCATCACCAATACACAACCTGCTGCCGTATCCGCAACTCCAAACACAGTGTCTTCTTCCTGAGACAGACAGGAAATTTGCGGGAGATTCGCTGGGATGTGACTCATGTCAGTTCCTAACACTTGGCTGGGTAACCGACAACTGCGAAATCGACTCATGAGCGCCAAGACATCCACCAGAGGACTATCTGGTGCGACGGTCAAAAAATTGGCATCAATTGCTGGTTCTAGAGCTAAGGAATGAAACGGCAGACCACTAGGCTGCATGAGCAATGTCTCTGGGGTGAGTATTGGCGTAGCTAGGCAGAGTTATAGCAAAGGTCACTGATTCGCTCAAACTTGACAGATTGGCTTTGTTCGGGTAAACCGATTTGATAGCTATGACAGCTATCTGCCTGCCAAGGAGAAGCATCAGCTAGGAAATATGAGAGTTGCACCCTGGAAGTCTTGAGAACTTCAGTTACTTGGTTTTACTGGCAATTTTACGCTGTTGTTTTCCCTTTTTCCGTCTATTTTTTTTAAGGCTGCAACAAATCATTACATTTACTGTAACAAAATTTTACATTTAGATCTCGTGGGTCAGGTAGGCATTCTCCGGCAGTTGATCACGATTGAGAGGATGATTGACTCAATGCCCCCTTACCAAAGAATTTTGGCGGTTCGTTTAAGGTATAGACTTGAGTTTCCGAGGCGATCGCACGACGGATATAGGCAGGGGTTTGTAACAGTCCTAATAACGCCACACCGTCGATTAGGCGCAAGCCCCCCGTTGTCTTGTCTTGCAGGTGTTGGTCAACGGTAGCCGGATTGGGTTGAGAATCAATGGCTTGGGCAGACGCGATCGCAAATCCCCAGGGTTCACCGTAGGTGGGGGTGTAGCAACAATAGGAGTGTATCTGTGGAAAAACAGCATTTAAGGTGTTCACTAGACGAGCATGGGCTTTGACCGCGAACGTTCCCACCGGTCCAGCTTGCAGGACTAAAAACCCATTGGGTGTGAGAACGCGCTGAACTTTCTCAAAAAACTCTTTGGTAAACAGCTTATAGGATGGTCCTTCTTCAATCGGATCAGACAAATCGGAGATGACAATATCCCACTGCTGTTCCATGTTGTCTAAAATCTCTAGAGCGTCACCAATAACCAGTTGAGTTCGAGTATCATCAAAGGCATTTTGATGCATTTCTGGCAGGTGTTGTCGGCAAGCCTCCACAACCTCACCATCAATATCCACCATCATCACCTGCTCAACGGTTTTCCAGCGCAGGATTTCGCGTACCGTTGCTCCTTCACCCCCGCCCAATACAAGAACACGACGCGGATTAGGGTGACTAATCATAGCGGGCTGAACCAAGGCTTCATGATAAATAAACTCATCCCCTGTACAGGATTGCCATTTACCGTCTAAAACTAAGCCTTTGCCATAGGCTCCTGTTTCCACAATATACATTTCCTGATAGGCTGTTTTTTTATAAGCTAAAACCTTGGTAATCCCGTGAATATAGATATCCCAAGGTGTGATATACTCGCTTATCCACAAATCGGCATCAACCTGACTACCAGCCATACAGTCTCCTTCTTCCTAATTACACAAAATTACACCGATCGTCATTATTACAGAATTGACATCCTCCCCTACTTAAGCCATCTCGCTATGCTCGATGTCTTTGAAGTAGGGGATTCCAACACCTTGCGATGCTGGGTTTCTGCTTCGTCCCGTGCCAAAAGCGAGCATCGTGACCGATACTCCCCGTCGCTTCCAGTCCACAGACATTTTCTACTACCGTCTGCCCGACGGCTGCTATTCCACGATTTCTGATTTCTTGAGAGCTGGCTACATCTCTTGTAGTTTTGTATCCACACTCATGGCAATGGTGAAATCTGATATCTAAAGTTTTCTTGCCTGTATGTGTACCACAGTTAGGACAAGTTTGACTTGTACCATCCTTGTTGACTTTGGCAAAATACACATTACGGCGAAAACACACCCATTCAAGAATACTGACAAACTGACCAAAACCAGCATCAGCACTGTGTTTTGACAGCATTCCTCTTTGCCAACTAACAAAGTTGATATCCTCAACAAATACCATGCCAGCACCATCGCAAAGATGATGGCTTAATTTATAGTGCCAGTCCTTTCTGGTGTCAGATATTCGCTGATGTAGCCTAGCTATTTTTTGGTTTAGCTTATGTCGATTATTTGAGCTTTTTTGCTTATTCTTTAACCTGCGTTGTAGCAATTTAAGCTTACGCTGCATGGTTTTCAGGAATCGAGGTCGCTTAATCTCTTCACCGTCACTAGTAGCTACAAATTTGTCGTAACCCAAATCTAATCCTCGCGGATGACCGTGAGGCATGGGACTGGGAACATGGACATTTAGCTGTAAAGACAGCATGACAAAGTAACCAGATGCTTTTCTAACAACCCTTGCTTGCCTGACTTCAAACCCTTCTGGAATTGGTCTGGACCCTCGCCATTGAACCCATCCCAATTTAGGGAACTTGATCGCATCATTTCTAATTGGGTCTTTCCCTAGCTGAGGAAAAACAAACGAACGCATCCGATACTTATTTTTGAAGCGTGGAAAACCGAATCCCCTGGTTTTCATATCATCCCATGCTCTATCCAAGGTTCTTAGTACCTGTTGTAGAACCTGAGAATGAACTGTTTTTAGTTGAGGATATTGGTTCTTAGCTTCTGTGAGCTGTTTGGCTGATAAGTGATAGTTAGGAAAAGGTTCATTGGCTGAAATGATGTACTCAGATTGAATCGAACAAGCATTAACAGGTGACTTACGAGAGTTACACCAATCTTTACGCTGACGAAGCGCAAAATTCCAAACAGAACGACATACATCTAGCGTTTGCTCGATGGTGGCAATCTGTTCGGCTGTTGGTTGTAACTTGTATTCGTAGGTCATTGTCAGCATGAAAACATGATAACTTACATGAGCTATAATGTTGTGTCAAGTTTTCATGTATTTGCTTATCTCATCCCCATCGAGGGGAATCGATAAGCTTGAGGGAGTCCATGTATCCCCGCCCTATAACATCGTGTTCTGAACGAACACTCGTTATTGAGGACGGAGTTTTATAGCTCCCTCAAACTCCCTCACTTGATAAGCTGTTCGGCATTTAAACCTTAATATCAATAATGGCGCAATCCTTGTAGTGCGAGCATCTTGCTCGCTACTAATACCCAATTTAAATGCATGACAGCTTATCCAGGTTTAGTTTATCCCAACCCTCTA
Organism: Coleofasciculus sp. B1-GNL1-01; assembly: GCF_040220235.1. Taxonomy (NCBI): domain Bacteria; kingdom Bacillati; phylum Cyanobacteriota; class Cyanophyceae; order Coleofasciculales; family Coleofasciculaceae; genus Coleofasciculus; species Coleofasciculus sp. B1-GNL1-01. The sequence goes on along the minus strand of NZ_JAVJTO010000055.1, from coordinate 25,752 downwards.
AGCCGCATCGAACAATGTCAGAATTTGGTGGAAGATAGGTTCATCGGCGCGAGTTTTTAGAATAGCGCCAGCTAATTCAATAAATTTATGATCTTTTTGATTGTTATGTTCAATCAATTTGCTGGCTGGATGAAACGTCAGGTCATCAGTTTGCAATTCATTCGTTTTTCCAGTTTGTAAACCCAAAAACCCCGGTTTCCAGGAGATCGATTTACCCCGCAAGGTAAATTGAAACCACTCAATTTTGCCGTGGCGAAGTTCTACCACTACATCAAAATAAGGCTCGCCTCCTTGATACCAAACTTTGGTAATCCCCTCTTTCGCTGGGCTTAATATCCCTGGATCGATCTGCCTGAGGGAAGCTCCTAATCGTTTAATTTCATCTTGATCCATCTGCGTCACGAGTTTGAGTCTCAGCTCCCTGGTATGTCCGCATGAAGGTAAGCTGATCGCTAAAACTATATACTGGATACGCCAATATCGCCAATGACTCCGGACTTCTAGGTGGGGAGAGGAAATTTACCACCGCCGACAATATGGATGTTGAACCTTTAGCAAGCCGACCATTCAATGAGAATGAGTAGGAAGGCTTGTCCGGAAATATCTAGAATTTACCTTGAAATCGCCCTCTAATCATGAACCCTCTGATTCAATTCTTGCTGACGCTTGAGAAATAGGATCAGCGCGATCGCGAGTGAACTGACAACCATACCATTTATAGGTTCAGGCACAGGGGTGGAAAAAGGATTGTTTGGCTGATTAAGCTGTTCTTGTCCATCTTCCACCTTACGATCAAAACGATCCGCTTCGGCTTCCGCTTGCTTGAGTGCCTCTCGCTGCTGATCATTGACTAGGACAATCATTGATGAGTAGGGTGTCACCAATTTATAGGTTTTGGCGATCGCATGAATGGCATCCAGTTGAGCCAGATTATTTCCCTGTATCTGTTGACTCAATCCGTTCACGAGTTGCCTTGCGGCTAATGGCTCAAAACCGTTGTTAGCCGTGGTTTCACTGGGAGTTTTTGTCATCGACCAAGCATAGCCATCCACAACACTCACCACCGATGGGGCTAATGCCGCCTTTGTTGCCAGTCGCTGCAAGACCTCTGGGAGTTCTGTAGACACACCCCCCCCACTATCTTGAATCGCTTTTAAAGTCGCATCATCATAGGCAGGTGGTAATGCCCCCAGATGCACCATCCATAACGGTGCAGGCATGTCTAGCCCATCTTTACTGTCCTTGGATAATTCATAACTCCCCTCATCCGTTACCAGTAAAATGCCGTCATAAGGCGTATCACCTTGCAATTGGAGAAACTGTTGCAGCATCTGTTGATATTGAAGTGTACCATAGAACGTGATCTTTTCCGGATTAAACATCCGGATATCGTCCATACGCTGAGGTTGTTTCCCAGCAGCAGCCGTGATGTACAAATCGGCATCATTGTTGGCAAAGCTGTTATCCGCGAACCCCTGTTGTTTTAACCAGTTGAAGGTTTTTATCAGTGCTTTAACCTGGGCTGACATACTGCGCGAACTATCCACCACAATAGCAAACCGTTTACCTTGGGGTGAGGTGTAATCCTCTCTGGCTAATGGCTTTGCTGTAATCTGGTAACCCTCTGGGAAATTCACTTGATGGACTTTTGGCTGCTGCTGATCGGTTGCTCTTAAAAATGCAGGAAGCCACTCATCTTCAGATGTTGCGATCGCGCCTCCATTTCCCAAGCGTTGGGTGTCCTTTGTCCAGAAGATATTCCGTTTTTCTGCTAATCGAGGTAGCGCCCATCCCTGTGCTTGTCGCATCACGTTATAAGTTAACCACAGATGCATTTGCGTGGGGCGTTCGGTTGAGTTTTGTTGTTCCCGAAATGATAATTTGGGTGGAACTGGGAAGGCTCTGAGGCGATAAAGGCGCGGTCCCACCTGTTCGAGTAACGCCGGATCAACGGGTCGCGATCGCCTGACTTGGGAATTATAGACCTTTTGTGCCGCCCCCCGTGGTGAAACTTGAAACGGGAAGCGCTGCGATCGCTTATCGGTGTCTCCCAGCCATACGCCTGTAATTGTGGCGCTTTCGGGTAAGGAAAAATAGTAGAGTATTTCCTCGACATCATTGGTTTGGTTTTCATACACCTCATAGAGTTCCACCTCCGCCCAATCCCTGTGTTCGGTAACGCTAACTTGTTGCGATCGCAGCCATACCTTTTTCTGGTTAATATTCAGGACACCTGCCTTTGCCTGGTCTATAATTGCCGTGGATTGCAAGGCGTGTTGTACTGCCTTGCGCTCGGCTTTTTGGATGGGAGTGTCAAAGAATTCGGCGTAGAGTTTTTCGGCTTTTTCAATATCTGAACCCGAACCGTTGTACAAAAACGGCGACATCAGTTGGTTATAACTCTCTTGTAAAAATAGGCAAAGCGACTCGGGTAAACCAAAGACGCTACGATACATCGCCTGGATATGGTTATTGTCTTCCTTAGGACTGAGATAGCGATAAGAGGACAAATAGGCGTTCAGCAGTCCGGTGCGAATCGCCTCGGACTGGTCTAAGAGGGCGGTTCTGGCGCTATCGGTTTGGGCGGGTTGAGCTAACAGCTTAAATGCCTTAACCTGGGGCTGTGTCGTGAACGAGATAAACAGAATCATCCAGACGCTGATTACCGCAACCGTACCCTGAACCGTGCGTTTTTTGCCATACTGGGAGGCAAATTTGTTGATAATACGATACCCGGATTGAACATATAAGGCGGCTAGTGCCGAGGGCATCCCTAAGAATAGGGTACAGCTAAAGCCATAGAGGAGAAGCGCCAGCACTCCCCAGACAGCGAAAGATGGGTCATACTGTAAAATTGACCACAGTTCGTCTACCCAGTCAAAGGCAAAGAACTGACCGACTAAAACCGCCGCCGCAGGTACGGCATAGAACAGCAGCAACAATCCGGTGAATACACCAACTAACAGCATCAAGCTATGAGTGAACAGTTGTAGCCATGCTAATTTTTGATTCCGTTGAGCATAGCCACGCAGCACTTCCAGGAAAAATGCCAGCATGCACGCCACTCCTGTTCCCAGGATCAAGGTACTAGCAGGAGTGAGTTCTCGCAGCAGGAACAAGCGAACCAAGCACAGGGCAAATAGGGGAGCTTCTACGCCATAGAATAGACGCATTAGTTCCAACGGTTGTCGGCGCAAATGCCACCCTCCAATTAGAGTACAGACGGTGGGTACGGCGATGAGACCGACCAAGGGGAGAAGGAATTCAGGTTCAATCTCACCAGACAATATGGCGACGACCAAATCACCCCCAATCAGGGGCAATAGACCCAAATAAACGACCAGCAAAAAGGTAAGATTCCAAAGCCAGAAGATAGCATGGCTGGTCGTATGGAGTAGTGTTTTCAGGGTTGTCTTTTTTTTCATAAAACCCAATGATATAAGTTAGGCAATTGTCGGAAGACCGGGGATTGTTGTTTAACCTTCAAATATATCTGCCATTTTATGCCGAAAAATTCATGACCGTTCAAAAATTAGCATCCCTGCGACTAACTACTGCCGGATTTATGGGATTATTTTTACATGGCATCATTGTGGCAGCACCCGGGGCGTTTCTGCCCCAATGGACGGCAACATTTGGTGAAACCGTGAATATCGGACTCTTCTACACGGCGTTTTTGCCCAGTAGTTTAGTCGGACTGGTATTAGCATCGCGGCGAGTTGAACGTCATCCGTGGTTTGCTCTGGCATTTGTTACGGTTACGGTAGCCTTCGCTCTTATCTGCCTATCCCCTACATTTATCTGGATTGGACTAGCCGCACTCCTGATCGGATTTGGAGACGGAATTCTCAATCTCCAATGCAACAGCTTAGTTGGCGAACTTCATCCCCAACGGCGAATTGTGCTGCTCAACTGGGCAAATGCGACGTTTGGACTCGGAGCATTAAGTGCGCCTCTGATGGGAACATTTCTCCCTTGGCGATTGGCGTGTGGACTGGTGGCAATTTTGGCGCTGGGTTCCGTTGCTTTAGCCTGGAGAGCGCCCCATGTTTTGAACTATCAACCCCAGCGCGATCGCATGCCTTGGAAACAGGCTACCCCCTTTCTGGTGGTGATTTTTCTCTATGTCGGGTTAGAGAGTGCGATCGGTACCTGGAGTGGCGCTTACTTGAGAAGCTTGGGTGAGAGTGTTGTTTGGAGTGGCACCCTGCTTTCTCTCTATTGGGGAGGATTAACCGTGGGGCGTTTAACGTTGAGCATTTGGGTCAATCCCCAACCGATTCGACGATTGCAATGGTTGCTGCTGGCTGGATTAGTCGTGGTCAGTTTGACGAGTGTTTTCCCCTTGGGTATCTTGTTTGCTGTCGCTGCCTTTCTCTATGGTCCTACCTTTGCCACCGTATTTGCTCTAGTTCAACACAAGTGTGGTCATGTGGCAATAGGCTATCTATTTTACGCCGCTTACCTGGGCAAAACCTCTGTTCCGGCACTCTTAGGTCAAATCGGTAACCCAGCCTATTTCCCTTACGGGTTTATCACACTGGCACTACTTCTCTATGGGATGAGCCGAAAAATTTCTGTACCCTCACTCACGTACAGCGACTAAACAAATCAGCCAGAATCTGATTAGAAAACAAAAACCCGTCTGGATCACTTAATCTCAGCCGCCCAGTCATCGGTAGTTTCTGGGCATTGTGCCAATCCCAGGCTTTTCCATCTCGTTCTACAACTTCTACCCAGCCTTGCTGGTAGTAGGGCTGCAAAATTGTCCCAATCTGTTCGAGAGTCTTCTCGCCAAACTGCTGCACCAGTGTAGATAGACTCACACCTTCTGCCAAGCGTAGTCCTAGCATCAGGGTTTCTAACAAAATATCCACGTCCGAGAGTTCTGGACTTTCCCAGATCCCATTCGCTTCAATGAACTGTCGCACCCAAGCATAATACTCTCGCCGGGTGCGGGGTCGCGTAAACCGCCGCCCCTGGACATAACTAGCCGCCCCCATACCAAATCCATAAAAAGGACGATTTTCCCAATACACCCGATTATGTCGGCATTGATGAGTTGGTAAAGCATAGTTGGATATCTCATAATGTTCATACCCGGCATCAGTAAGGAGTTGCTGGGCAAGGTAATACATTTGAGCGGTTGTCTCGTCAGTCGGTAAGGGAGAAATGCCGGGGCTGTACTGCCGTCCAAAGGCGGTGACGGGTTCTATGGTTAGGTCATAGCAGGAGATATGGGTAGGGGCAAGCTGAATGGCAGCATTCAAGGATTCTTGCCACTGTTCTAAGGTTTGAGTGGGTAATCCAGAAATCAAATCTAAACTCCAGTCGGGAACCTCTACTTGGCGGAGCAACTCAACAGCGGTGAAGATATGATTAAGCTGGTGCGATCGCCCACAAATGCCTAATAGTTCATCCTGAAAGGCTTGAACTCCTAGGCTCACTCGATTCACGCCCGCATCCCGGTATCCTTTGATCTGCGACAGGTCGAATGTGCCTGGGTCTATTTCCATGGAAATCTCAGCATCGGTAGTTATGCCAAACTGCTGTGCTAAGGTATCCAGAATGCGGTTTAACTGTTGAGCGGATAACAGAGAGGGGGTGCCACCACCAAAGAAAATAGTTGAGAGAGAACAAGTCGAGGCTGGTGTTGTTTGAATTTCTTGAGCTAAGACCTCAACATATTCCTCAATCGTGCCGGACGTGCTGCCCCTGGCTTTATCGCCGACTACAGAGACAGGAAAGTCACAGTAGTAGCAGCGGCGTCGGCAGAAGGGGATATGGATGTAGGCAGAATGGGCAATTCCCATCTCGATGATTTTCTCAGATTTGTTTGAAAAATTTAACATATTAGGCGAAAATTTTACGAATAATTCTTAACGTATGATTAACAAGTAGTAGATCGATGGAAACAAACCCAACAAAATTACGTTTTGTAAAGGTTGTTTAATTTATGACCACCAATGATATCCGAATTATGAGTTATGAATTATGAAGCTGATTTTTCCGGTTCCCTGACCCATAATGATCCTCACCATTTAGGCTGACAGACTTATTATTTCAAGATATTTTTAGAAAAAATCTTGAGTTATTAACAAAAAAGGGCTAGAACTGTACTCGCTTATACGAAAACCTGAAGATTTGAGCTAAGCCGATAGGTATAGGAAAACAAAAAGGAGGGAAAGATATAATAAATGTGATTAACCTCTATCATTATAAATCTTGAATAGAATCGAAAGATTTGCCAGATAAACCACTTGGATTGGAACCATGCTTGATTTTGTCATTATTCTTTTATTCATCCTAGGAGGAGCAGGTGTAGGGTTCGACATTGTTGAACTGCTTCCGCCTTCCGTGCAAGAACAGATTACCAATCTGGAGGCGCTACGCTGGATTTTAGCCAGTTTTACCGCCATTATCGGTTTTGCGGTTGGGTTAACAGTACAGGTGACCTATCGTCGTTTGGAAAAGCAGGTACGCCAACTGCCCATTGAGGTAATTTTAACCCGGGCAGTCGGTTTGGTGTTGGGGCTGCTGTTAGCGAATTTAATGCTAGCCCCGATTTTCTTTCTACCTTTTCCCTCGGAGTTTGCCTTTATCAAGCCCCTGGCGGCAATTTTGGGCAGTGTGATGTTTGCCTTTCTGGGAATCAGTCTGGCAGATACCCACGGTCGGACTTTTTTGCGACTGATTAATCCAAACAGCTTGGACACGATGTTGGTAGCAGAAGGGACGCTCAAACCAGCGACGAGTAAGGTACTCGACACCAGTTGTATTATCGATGGTCGCATTGAGGAACTGTTGAATACAGGGTTTGTCGAGGGTCAACTCCTCATCCCCCAGTTTGTGTTGCAAGAGTTACAGCAGTTAGCCGATGCAGCGAATGATCAAAAGCGGATTCGGGGACGGCGTGGGTTAGATATTCTCAAAGCCATGCAAACCGCTTATCCGGAACGCCTGATTATTCACCCGGCTGATTATGAGGATATTCAGACGGTGGATGCCAAATTGGTTCGGTTGACTCAGGAAATTAATGGCACGCTTTTGACGAATGACTACAATCTGAGTAAAGTGGCTAATTTGCAAAAAGTTCCGGTACTCAATGTCAATGACCTGGCTCACGCTGTACGTCCAATTTATCTGCCGGGTGATAGCCTGGAACTGAAAATCCTCAAGGAGGGGAAAGAACCCTCTCAAGGCGTAGGTTATCTAGACGATGGCACGATGGTGGTTGTGGAAGAAGGACGTAACCACCTCGGCGCTGAAATGCGAGTTGTGGTCACTTCGGCTTTACAGACATCTGCTGGACGGATGATTTTTGCTCGTCCTCAAGCATCTGTGGCGGCGTAACCATAAGAATTGGCTGCGGTTGAGGTGGCTACAGGTCTGGAAACGGTGCTGGAAAATCAGCACCGTTTTTGATCAGTTGCCAAACTAATCTCTAGGAAAGAACCTTGCTGTGTAAGAATGGTTTAGGATTGCCAGAGTAATTTCTGGCAAGATGTAGGCTGTTGGAGAGAAAACGAGCTTTTTGTATGAAAGTTGGCGATCGCGTTCGAGTTAAGACATCTGTTATTGTTTACCACAATCCTGCCCACCGCAATGAGCCGTTTGATATCAAGGGTATGGAAGGCGAAGTCATTGCTATCGTTACAGAATGGCAAGGGCGACCTGTGAGCGCTAACTTACCGATTCAGGTTAAATTTGATAAAAAGTTTCGCGGTCACTTCCGGGAAGATGAGTTAGAAGTGGTTTGACTTCTCCCTTTGATATACCGTAGGGTGGGTTTCGACTTCGCTCAACCGACTTCGCTCAACCCACCAGCATACCAGTCAGTGGCATTCATTTTGGATCTACTGGTTTTGCATGTTGAGTTCTTGTCACCCCATCTTGGGATCATCATCCTCTATGTAGATTTCTGCTATTTCACACCTGGGTAAACTACCAAGGTGAGGATACTCATTCTGTGATATTCTCACCCGATTTCTGCTGCCGACTCCATCGTTTTGAAGAATGACCCCACAGCAGGCTAACAAAACCCAGCATAGATTACCCTTGAAGCAATGGTTTAAGGGAATTATTAGCGGACTACTTGGATTCATCCTGTTTCTGTCCCTGTCGGGGTTTCCCGCATTGGCGAAAAAAGAACCCTTGCAGTTTCCCATTTTAGATCGCCAACCGCAGGAAGCGATTGAAACAGAACCCCCGGTTTCCCCAGCACCAGGTACGCCTGGAATTATTAGCCAACAAGAATTTGCCAATTATGTAGATAATTTCTTTGACCAAGAGATGTCCAAATCTCACGTTCCGGGTGCAGTCATTTCTGTGGTCAAAGATGGGACTGTTTTTTTTGCCAAAGGCTATGGCTATGCCAACCTGGAGAAAAAAACTCCCGTTGTTGCCGATCGCACGGTGTTTCGGGTTGCCTCTTTGTCTAAAGTCTTCACGGCTACCGCCACAATGCAATTATACGAGCAGGGACGGATTGATCTAGAGGATGATGTTAGCCAATACCTGGAACGCTTTCAACTCGACAACCCCCATTCTCAACCTGTGACCTTTGCCCAGCTAATGATGCATACCGATGGTAGCACAAAGCGTCTGGTGGGACTCGCCGCTCGCACTGAACAGGAGATGACACCTCTAGGGGATTATCTGGCTGAGTATATGCCACCGATTGTCTGGCAACCGGGAAGATTTTACAGCTATTCTAACCATGCGATCGCGTTATTGGGTTACTTGGTGCAACAGATATCAGGTCGTCCTTATATGGACTATATCAACGCCAATATTTTACAACCCCTAGATATGCAGCGCAGCAGCTTTGCTCAACCTCCACCACCGGATTTAGCGGATGATTTGGCAGTTGGCTATCAGTATCAAAAAGGTAACTACAAAGCGGTTCCCTACCTCTACCTTAATATTGCACCCGCCGCCTCCCTCAGTGCCACCGCCACGGATATGGCACATTTTATGATTGCTCACTTGCAACAGGGGCGTTATCAAAACCAGCGTATCTTAGAGGCGGATACGGCGAAACTCATGCACCAGACTCACTTTAAACCTCACCCAAAATTACCTGGAACCGGTTACGGGTTTCGGGAACGTCTGGTTAATAATATGCGGGCGATCGGGCATTTAGGCAGCTTACGGGGGTATTCGAGTTCGCTGACGTTAATTCCTAGCCAAAATATTGGTATTTTCATTGCCTCTAATAGTTTTAGCGGAATTCATAGTAAATTCCTTACTCAGTTTTTCGATCATTATTTTCCAGTTGACCAAGAGTCTACAGCGACTCAATCCCTTGATGCTTCCCAGGTAGAACTGGATCGGTTTACGGGGACTTATCGAGATATGGAATATCCTCGCCATACGTTGGCAAAACTAGCAGGATCATTCAAACATATCCAGATTAAAAAAGGTGATGACAACCGATTGCAAATTCAGACGCCCAATCTCTTCTTTTTGAATAAAATTAAACCCGTTCAACTCGAACCTGTAGCACCCCTGTTATTTAAACGAGTGGATACGCCGACGTTTACGGCGTTTGAGGAAAATGAGGCGGGAGAGATTACGTTTGCCTACAATCCCCTGTTTCCTAAAATTGGCACGTATGAGCGTATATCCTGGTATGAAGGGATTTGGGTGCAGTTTGGACTCGTCAGCTTTTGTGTTGTGGTGTTCCTATCCGCCATGATTAGGGGAATCATACAACCCTTAATTCAATGGTGGCGGGGTAAGCCTAGTTCAGATAAACAGCAGTATAACTCAGCTTGGCTATTGGGAGGCGCGATCGCAACGTTAAATCTAGTCTTCCTGATTGGCTTACCCTTGTCACTCTGGCTAATCGGCGTCTGGAAGTTAGTCTATGGCGTTCTTCCTGTGGCGATCGCATTCTTGGCAATTCCTATCTTAACCGCTTTGGCTAGCGTGGGATTACTGGCTTTTACGGTGTTAGCTTGGAAAAATCACGATTGGTCGTTTGGGGCGCGATCGCATTATTCTGTGATCACATTAGCCGCCTTCGTTTTCATTGGGGTGTTAGCGTACTGGAATTTACTCGGATTTCAATTCTAATCTGGAAGTTCCGATTCCCCTTTCCCTTAACATCCGTAGCCTGACACCTAAAAGTATATTTTTCTGACGTTTTATCGGGAAATGTAAATAATTATCACAAAAAGGGACATTTGGCGTAGAATATGCCGCTAAATCTAGAGTAATCTGTGAAGGTTAGTTCCTATCTGCTGACCGCTTCGATCTAATCCCAACTTACCCCAACTGGAGACAGGGCTATGGCTGAGCCAAACGTGTTAAAGCTTGCGAAGCAAGGTAATCCGAAAGCAATTGCAGCAATGATTAACCGCTCACTGCGAGCCAAGCATATCGTCGCCAAGGTTAATCGCAAAGAAGATTGTTTGCAAATCTTGCTGGAATCAGCGCAAGTTCCCAACCAAAAGGCGACAGTTCCTTTTATTCGTCAGGGTTTAACCAAGCTAGGCGTTAAAACAATTAAAACGGTGCAAATTTATGGGCGTCAGCAAGGACAAGACTCTTTTGCTTGGACACAAAGCTTTGAGATGGATTCCTCACCCGTTCAAGTCACAGATGTTCACGATGCAGATCCCGATTTAAATCTGCATCCAACTCCCCCAGATATGGCGGCTGAAAATGATACATCTTCCAATTCCCAATCTCCGGACTTAGAACCACCACCGGGTTCAAATTTTGCCAAAGTTCCTCGACACGCTTCTGCTGGAGGATATACATCCTCACACAATCGACAACCGAGGGACTCTACTCCACACCGTAGCACTCAATCCCGCCATTCCCAACCTCGCCAACCCATGAAACCCCTCAGTGTGGGTAATGTGGTTAGTGCGGGTCTGCGTTTGTATCGCGATCATTTTAAACTCTACCTTGGTATAGCTTTTCGAGCCTGTCTGTGGGCATTATTACCGATTTATGGCTGGGCTAAGTTCTCGGCTAACTCAGCGCTAATCTCTCGTCTTGCCTTCAGGGAATTAAGCGAACGTCCAGAGACAGTTACTCAAGCTCGTCGCCATATCAATCCTCGAATGTGGAGTTTCTTCTTCGCCGGAATTTTGGTGATCCTGATTTTTTGGGGAGCAATGATCGGGTTCAGTGTCTTGTTTGGTATTGTTGCTAGTGTATTGCCAATACAAGCAATGGTGATGGGTTTTCTGTTCAACCCAGATCCGGTGAAGATTGGTATATTCTTATTACTGGCATTGGTGATTGGGATAGCCTTGATGTTTGGATATATCTGGCTTTATTCGCGCCTGTCAATTGTTGAACTTCCCCTAGCCATTGAAAATAATGTAGATGCGACTTCAACCATTGGTCGGAGCTGGCTCTTGACCAAGGGATTTGTCTTACGTCTTGTGGGGATATTCTTTGTTGCCTATATCATTACCATTCCCATCGCTGCTATTGTTCAGGTGGTGAGTTGGATTGTTCAAGTTGTTTTCGCTGCGATATTATCGGATTCTGGCTTCTTCGGCTTGTTGTATTTCTTACTCAATCTTGCATTGTTTCTCGGTGGTCTAGCTTTTCCTATACCCTTCTGGCAAGCCATAAAAGCCGTAATTTACTATGACCTTCGTAGTCGTAGAGAAGGGATGGATTTGCAGTTAGGGAATTCCCTGAACCGATTTCAATAAGCTAAGAGGCATTAAAATTATGTATTATCTGTTTCCTTTGCCCAAATCTTATTTATTCATCTGGTTTCCTGAAAAAAATTGCTAATTTACTCTTGAATCGAGGCAAAACGCCCAATAACCCAGAAGAGAACGATAAGATAGGCTTGGCTTCGTTCAAACCCTAACAGTGATGGATGTAGATAAACCCTTAGGTTCAGTCATTCAAGGTTCTCTTTCCGGCGGATTGGAAGTGCGATTACACGCGGATGTCTCCGTCGAAGATATGCGTGTGGGTAAGTTTCTGGTGGTTCAAGGGATGCGATCGCGCTTTTTCTGTATGCTGACGGATGTGGCGCTAGGAACCTCTAGTCAGCGGATTTGGGCGAATCCCCCCCATCCCAACGATAGCTTTTTACGTGAGGTTCTTGCCGGAAGTGGCACGTTTGGGACGATCAATTTAACTCCGATGCTGATGTTCACGCCAACGGAGGGAAAACGGGAAACACCTAACCTGAACCTGAATGGCAAAAGTCCTTTAGCGTCGTTTCAACCTCAAAGTAGCGAGGATATGGAATTGCTTCCGGTGAAAACAATTCCCAGTCACTTCTCCCAAGTCTATGACGCCAGTGAACGAGATTTCCGGGCGGTGTTTGGCTGGGAAGATGACCCCCATCGACGGAATTTTTCGGTGGGTCAACCCCTTGACATGGACGTGCCAATCTGCTTAGACCTGGATCGGTTTGTGGAACGCAGTAACGGTGTGTTTGGCAAATCGGGAACCGGGAAATCCTTTCTGACTCGCGTATTATTATCCGGGATAATTCGCAAGCAAGCGGCGGTTAATTTAATCTTCGATATGCACTCCGAATATGGATGGGAAGCGGTATCAGAAGGAAAACAATTTAGTACCGTTAAAGGATTACGCCAACTCTTTCCCAATCAAGTCCAAGTGTACACCCTTGACCCGGAATCCACCCAACGCCGAGGGATTCGAGACGCCCAGGAATTGTATCTTGGTTTCGATCAAATTGAAGTCGAAGATATCTCCCTGGTGCGAGGCGAATTAAACCTGTCTGATACGAGTTTAGAAAATGCGATTATTCTCCGCAACGAATTTGGCAAAACCTGGATTACTCACCTCCTAAATATGACGAATGAGGATATTCAGACATTTTGCGATGAGAAGCGGGGACATAAGTCCTCAATTATGGCATTACAGCGCAAGTTACTGCGTCTAGAGGAGTTAAAGTACATACGAAGTACTTGTCCCCAAAATTATATTGACCAGATTCTGCAATCCTTAGATGCGGGGAAGCATGTGGTAGTGGAATTTGGCTCTCAATCGAATATGCTGTCCTATATGCTAGCCACGAATGTGATGACACGCCGCATTCATGGTAAATACGTGCGGAAGGCGGAGAAGTTTCTGCAAAGCAAAAATCCATGCGATCGCCCGCGCCCATTGGTGATTACGATTGAAGAAGCGCACCGTTTCCTAGATTCAGCCACAGTGCGTCAAACCATCTTTGGCATTATTGCCCGCGAGATGCGGAAATATTTTGTTACATTACTGATTGTCGATCAGCGTCCATCGGGGATTGATAATGAGGTTATGTCCCAGGTTGGCACCCGAATTACCTGTTTACTGAATGATGATAAAGACATCGAGGCGATCTTTACCGGGGTTTCGGGGGGTCAAAGTTTGCGATCGGTTTTAGCTAAATTAGATTCCAAACAACAGGCATTAATATTAGGACATGCCGTACCCATGCCCGTTGTCGTGCGAACTCGTCCCTACGATCAAACATTCTACACAGAAATTGGCGAACCCTCCTGGGATGAAAAGTCAGATGAAGAAGTATTTGCCGCCGCCGATGCCGCCAAAGCCGATTTAGGCTTTTAAACGTTCGTAGTTGCGCTTTAGCGCCCTAAACGTTAAACACCCATAATAAACGCTCAATTCAGCGACATTGATTATCTGCATGACATCCTTATTGTTCCAGGGATTTATTAGGATAAGATTCAGGTACAGCAGCATCATTTGCAGTCGTTGGTGCAGGAGAAACAGCCTTTTTCTCATCCCTATTATTGGGCAGGTTTTTTTTCTCAGGGATTGGCTTGATTTATTTGTCATTTGTCATTCATCATTAGTCATTTGTTTTACTCGCTTCCCTTGAAGATATTACTGGTGAATTGGAAAAACCTAACCCTCTTCGTTTCCCCTTTTTAGATTCCCCTTCCGTCCCCCTTCAAAAGGGGGAGACTAGCGGATACTTCGCTTTTTGTTATGCGGGGAGACCAGAGGATACTTCGCTTTTATTGCACGGAAGAGAGAGAATTCAAAGCCTCTCTCCTCGCAGGAGAGAGGTTTGGAGATAGGTTGTCCACATCCCGTTATGAGTCACGTATATCAAGGGTTTTGGCGCTTCCAACGGGCTAGCAAAGGATTGGTGTAGAGGCGAGACATTCCATGGAACGTCTCTACAAACTGCATAAGCTTCCTAGATTCAGAGATAGGTCTGAGTAACCCCATTCTGGAAGCGCCCTTCTATGCTACAAGCCAAACAACTCTTACAGAATCGCTACCAACTACAACAATGCTTCTCCCAAAATGCGGGGCGTCAAACCTGGCTGGCTGAAGATACCACCCAAACACCACCACAACAGGTAATCGTCAAGCTACTGGCGTTTAGTCCTCAGATGGAGTGGGACGAGTTTAAACTCTTTGAACGCGAGGCGCAGGTTCTCAAAGCGCTGAACCATCCGCGCATCCCGAAACATCGGGATTATTTTTCCTTAGATGAACAGATGGGTCAAGGATTGTGCTGGTTTTGTTTAGTACAGGATTATATTCCCGGTCAATCGCTTCAGCAATTACTTAATCAGGGGAAGCATTTCACACTTGCTCAGGTACGCTCCATTGCGATTCAAGTTTTAGAGATTTTGAGCTATTTACATGGGTTGAATCCACCTGTACTGCATCGCGATATTAAACCCAGTAATTTAATTTTTCAAGAGAATGTCGATGCGGCTGAAGGTACATCTGTCTATTTAGTTGATTTTGGTGCCGTCGCTGATCCCACTGTGGTTGAAGGAGTCACGTTTACGGTTGTCGGTACAGCAGGTTATGCCCCCCTCGAACAATTTTGGGGTAAAGCAGTTCCCGCCTCAGATTTATATGCATTGGGCGCTACATTAATTCATTTATTAACGGGGACAGCACCCGCTGATTTACCTCAGCAAAATTTACGTATTCATTTTCGCGATAGAGTCAGTTTAAGTCCTAGTTTTGTGAATTGGCTGGAATCCCTCACTGATCCAAATTTGGAGCGGCGATTTAATTGTACGTCTCAAGCCTTGTCAAACCTGAAAAATAGTAATCGGCACTATGTTGATAAGACTCGGCACATTCATCGCACACCCAAAAAATGCTTATCCAGGAAAAACATTTTACGCTCATGGACTATTTCAATGCCAACAAAGATTATAGTTGATATTTTTTTGCTGATAATCTTGATTATTTATTTGATCACCACATTAGTAGTTGCCTTTTATATGTTGGGTCTTGGACTCTGTTTTCAGGATTGTGAAGGTGGGCAATTCTTTCTAATGTTAGCATTATTGCCTTTCCTTTTTGTTACATTCAAAATAGCCTCAAAAATAGCTGTAGAACTTTTTCAAAATCAGCCTGATTAGATCAAAATTTATAAAACAGGTAAAAAAACATTATGTTCAATACAATGTGTCAGTTGAAGAAACGCTATCAACTTCAAGAAAAACTTAGCGAAAGACCGAGTCGTCAGACTTGGCTAGCCCTTGATTTAGCCTCCGAATCTAAACAACAATTAGTCATTATTAAATTACTCCCCTTTAGTCCTCAGATGCAATGGGAGCATCTCAAATTATTTGAACGGGAAGCTCAGGTTCTCAAAAATATCAATCATCCCCGGATTCCTCGCTATCTCGACTATTTTTCAGTGGACGAAGAAGATGGTACTGGATTACGTTGGTTTGCCTTAGTACAAGAATACATTCCTGGTCAGTCTTTGCAACAGTTGCTTGATCAAGGTAAACGTTTTCCCGAACATCAAGTCCGTTGCTTTGCTGAAGAGATTCTGACTATTTTAACCGACTTGCATGAACTGAGTCCCCCTATTATCCATCGCGACATTAAGCCAAGTAACCTAATTTTAGGAAAAAACAATCAAATCTATCTAGTTGATTTCGGTGCGGTGCAAGATAAAGCTAAAGCTGAAGGTGTCACGTTTACTGTCGTCGGAACTAGCGGCTATACGCCACCAGAACAACTCTGGGGGCGTGCTGTACCCGCCAGTGATCTTTATGCCTTGGGAGCAACATTAATTCATCTATTGACAGGTATTGCTCCTGCTAATTTACCGCAGTCTGATATGCGACTGGACTTCCAGAAAAATATTCAAGTTAATTTAAATCATGTTTTTGCAAAATGGCTTGAGATGATGACTGAACCAGCGCTAGAAAAACGGTTTACTCAAGCCAGAAAAGCTAAATCAGCATTGCTAGAAATTGATGCGATTCGTCGAGAAATAATTGCTAATTTTGTGCAAGATATTCACCGAAAAAATAGACGTAAATCTCGCTATCTACGTCTCTTTGTTTTAATAACACTTCAGTTTAGTATTACTGCTGGGGTTGTTTTTGGCTTAATCTTGCCTACGATCAAGAAGATGGGTACAAGTCCCTATGAATCAGAAGCAAAGCAGTATGTTGCTTCAATGAATCGGGCGCAACAATCTTATTTTCGGGATAAAAATTACTTTGCTGATTACATGGGTGATCTTGGTTTAGGAATAGCACTGGAAACACAATCTTACATCTATTCAACTCATACTACTTCCTTATATGCTTTTAACTATGCAATTCCAAAGAAAAGCCACATTAAAAGCTTTGTTGGCGGTGTATTTATAAAATTCAATAACCAGGATAAGAGTAAGTTAACAACAGTAGCCATTTTCTGTGAATCGCAATCTCCTGGGATGAAATATCCTACTCCTCCAGCTTTAAGCAATGGTGTACTAGAATGTGGAGTGGGGACAAAAAGAGTAGATTCTGATTATTCAGAAATGTCTACGACTTTGGGAGAAGACGGAAAAATAATTTATGAATCGTTAAATTATGCCCAAAATAGCAAATATACCCAAGCGCTAAATAGGGCTAAAACTATACAAAATGACGTGGCTAAAGATAAGGCATTTGCTGCAATTATATACGAGTTAATAGAAGCAAAACAGTATGAACAAGCCATTCATCTTGCTAAAACCATTGAAAACTTCTGGGTAAAAGCCAGTACCTTGGATACAATCGTGCGCGAGTTAGCGGTTGCGGGTAAGTCTGATCGCGCCATGGAAATCGCTGAAACCATCCAATCGTACTATGGTGGTAGGGAGAAAATGTTAGACGCGATCGCGAACTATGAAAATTCTCAGTAAGCAACACCAGTCAGGTTTACATTACCCTAAGCCTCTTCCTTCTGAAGGAGAATTAAGCCCTGAACTAAAGTACTCGAAGAGAAGCCGCTCCGCATCTACCGGCTAAAAGCTTAAACCCGTTTTAACGGGTTCAAACGCTTCCCTAGTAAGCTTTAGCTTACTTTAGCTTTAGGTTCCGGAAATTTATTTCCAGGCTCTTAATGTTAGCGACATTCTACAAAGAGGCGAGAAATAAGCCTATACAGCGGTCAATGAAACGGGGAGGAACCAATCAATGACAATAGTTCATGACTGAGTAGCTACCACCGTCATGAACCTGCCAATCGTCTATCACCCCGACTACGTTACCCCCCTTCCACCTGGACATCGTTTTCCCATGTCCAAATTTGGCAAACTTTGTGAACTCCTCCTCGCCGATACGATTGTCACTCCTGAAAACATCCACACTCCCAATCCTCCACCCACAGAATGGATTCAACTGATCCACACCCCTGACTACATCCAGGCTTACTGCAACGGCACACTTGACCCGAAAGCCCAGCGCCGGATTGGATTACCCTGGAGTCCCGGCTTGGTGACGCGAACCTGTACGGCGGTTGGGGGGACAATCCTGACAGCTCAACTTGCCCTGACTCATGGTATTGCTTGTAATACGGCGGGAGGAACTCATCATGCATTTCCCAGTTACGGATCAGGTTTTTGTATCTTTAATGATTTAGCGATCGCGACTCGTGTTCTCCAGACTCTGGGATTAGTCCAAAAAATCCTAATTCTTGACCTCGATGTTCATCAAGGAGATGGTACAGCGTTTATTTTTCAAAATGACCCCACTGTCTTTACCTTCTCGATGCACTGTGAGGTCAACTTCCCCGCCACTAAACAAAAAAGTGATCTTGACATTCCTCTCCCGGTGGGTATGGATGACGATGCTTACCTACAAACCTTAGCCCACTATCTCCCTGATATCTTGTCTGAGGTTCAGCCTGACTTGGTTCTCTATGATGCTGGAGTAGACACCCATGCCTGCGATCGCTTTGGTAAGCTAGCCTTAACCGATACGGGAATTTACCGCCGTGAAATGCAGGTACTCAGTACCTGTATCGCCGCAGGCTACCCTGTCGCTACGGTGATTGGAGGTGGCTATGGAGATGACATGAAAGCATTAATCTACCGTCACTCTCTCCTCCATCGTGCCGCTAATGATGTTTATCGTCATCGGGTGTGAACAGAACCGGGAATGGAAGCTTTGACTCGATAGGACATAGGCAAATTGGTGGTTCTGGCGTTACCTGTAGGGACACGGCATTGCCGTGTCCCTACCTACTAGAATCTTTAAAATTTATAGTCAATCTCTTTCCACTGATACACTTGAAGAGTTAAGAGGTTGCTCTACCCAGCTCTAGGAGATACCGTGCTGCTATCGAAAGGCTTTGAAATTGAAATGTATACTGGCACTCCCCAGGGGGAAATTGTCGGTCTTTCTGATCGGATTGTGGCATCCTTGGATGGCTTCATGCGGGAACCGGATACCCGCAATGTCGAATATACCACCGCTCCTTTCTGTGGCTATGATCGCCTCTTATGCGCTTTAGTACGCCCGCGCCAACAACTCCGCGCTTATCTGAAAACCCTGGGAAACTACACCCTGATTCCCGGCAGTACCCTGTCTCTAGGGGGGAGCGATCGCTTCTACCGCTCTGACCCGCAAAACCCTTATCATGACTACATTGAGCAAACCTACGGCACTAAGGTGGTCACGGCGAGTGTTCATATTAATGTGGGCATTGCTGACCCAGAACTGCTGATGCAAGCCTGCCGTCTGGTACGGGTAGAAGCCCCCTTATACTTGGCGTTAAGTGCATCCTCTCCCTTTCTCGATGGAAAAGCCACAGGGTATCACTCCACGCGCTGGGCAATTTTTCCCAAAACCCCGTCTCAGGTTCCTTTATTTGAAAGCCATGCTCATTTTATTGAGTGGACAGAAGCCCAACTCGAAGCGGGAACCATGTGTAACGTTCGCCATCTTTGGTCATCGGTTCGTCCCAATGGTAATCGACGCCCTTATGATTTAAATCGTCTGGAATTGAGAATTTGTGATTTAGTCGTTGATCCGATTGCCCTGCTGGCGGTAACTGCTTTACTAGAAGCCCGTTTGATCCAGCTTTTAAATGATCCGAGTCTTGACCCTCTCTACGGAGGTCAAACATCGACTCGCGCTGCTAACTTAGTCGCCCTCACCGACGCCAACGAAATGGCGGTTGCTCGTTCTAGCTTAGATGCAAAACTCACCCATTGGCAGGATGGCAGAACGATTTCGGCACGGCAATGGATTGATGAACTCTATCAAGAGGTTTTACCTATTGCCAAAGCGAAAGGCTTCAGTTGTTTCCTTTCTCCCCTGAAAAAAATTCTCCGCCAAGGGAATACAGCCGGACAATGGTTACAACTGCAATCTGTGGGCTTTGATACCCAGCAAATTCTCAACCGAGCGATTCAAGACATGGCGGAACAAGAAAACGAACTTGAAGATAAGTTGTGTCAGGCTTTAGTGGCTTAATAACCAGGAGGGATGATTTGTCAAGACTGTTCGGGCTAAAAATTAAAATATCTAATCAGCTTCTCCCCAAAAGCTGATATTAAAAAAACATATACTATCACAATTTCCAATGGGTCTAATCCAATTCATTCAGTTTCCCTGAGTGTGTAGGGTAAGATTGACAAGAGGTTTGAGGTTTTATGCTTAGGGTTGTCTTAGTTTGCCCCCAAATTCCGCCCAATACAGGCAATGTCGCCCGTACCTGTGCCGCTACAGACACGGAGTTACATCTAGTTGGACCCTTGGGATTTGAAATTAGCGATCGCTACCTCAAGCGAGCCGGACTTGATTATTGGCCCTATGTCAAGTTTCACTACCATGAAACCTTGGAGGCATTTAATCAGGTTTCCCAAAAGCTGGGAGGGCGATGGATTGGTTTCAGCACTTCTGGGCAATACAGTTATGTTCAATTCCAATTTCAACCCAATGACTGGTTGTTATTTGGCAGCGAAACCCAAGGATTGTCCCCATCTGTTTTAGCTCAGTGTGGCGCAACTGTGGTTATTCCAATGACACAACCCGGTGTTCGCAGTTTAAATCTTTCCGTCAGCGCGGCTTTGGGTTTGTTTGAAGCACGGCGTCAATTGGGATACCTGATCTAGGAAGACCATTCCCTGATAGCGTTCAAGTATTTAAAAAGAATAAACCTCCACCTTCAGCAGCCGCTAATTCCTGAGACTTGGCTTGACCTGAAGCGTTTAAACGTACAACAAGATACTACATTTATGTATACTGCCGTATATATAACTTTATTTAATCGGATCAATGTTTAATTAAAATTAATTAAAATTTAACAAGTTCCCCCTTTGTGGAGATGGCATGTTCTTTATTTATCTCTGCCAAAAAATTAATGACGCTGAATTCAGCTATCTAGAATACGGAAAAGCCACTCCTTTGATAAGAAATTTCTATACAGAAGAGTCCTGCCCAATCGAGGCGGATTGATAGATTTTAATCATCCTAAGCAGGTTGCCTCAGGAGCCTCAAACCCTATATCCGTAAGAGAAAGCGCGATTTTAGCAAAGGAGAAGTCACCGACAACAGCGTTCCTAAGCCGGGAAAGCTTGGGTAGACTGTACGGTTGTTCTTTACCAAAAATTCACGTAAAGTGCCGTCTGTAATCGTTAACTGCTAAACTATCGGTTGCTAGACTATGAGCTTGAGCTCTATACAGTTGCTAAATCCTGCGATCACCGGATAGTCTAGAAGGCTGAGAAAGCAACAAACCAACTTTAGAGTTCGGTTTGAAACTCTAGCCCTCTTCCGGAGAAAAGCCTGTCAAGTCTGTATGTTCTATGCACAACCCTTGGCAAAAACCGCCCGACTATCAACCGTGTCTCGTTTATCAAGTATGAAAATATATTCGTCCAGAGACAGCGAGTTATGGCTTCATAAAGGGTGAATCGAGCGGTGATCGTCAACAACTAGAAATTTATCCAGTCAGATTAGCTTGTCTAAATCAAAAAAGCAGGGTACTCTTGCCTAAGTATGTTCACTGTCCGTGATCTAAATCACATTTTAGGGTGAGATCCCTTATTGACTGGGAAAACCATTTAGGAACTGTTAAGTGCTCGTCACACACTAGGAGGTCGTTTTTGAAACGGACATTTACGCAGAAGGTTAAACAGGTTCCTTCGTGTGCAGCCAACTCCGCCCACTCCTTTGAGGCTTTGTTAAAGCTTTCTGGGGAGAAGCCGCCAGTCGGCGCAACCATTCCGACCGAAGGTAACCGCAGAGCTAGGACTTCTGCTGCCATGATTGGATTGGCAATTTCCATGGGAGCTTCCAGCTTGTTGTTACCCCAACAAGGTGATGAAGCCGTAGCCTTGGAACCCATTGCCTCTGAGCCAACGCTGACAACTTTGCCTGTTGGCGTGTCAACGCCTGCGTCTGTGCCAACAGAAAGCGAACCAGACGTTGCCCAGCGCTCGAAACTGCCGCTAGCTACACCAGCTCCAACCCCAGCCCAATCGCCAGCCCAATCGAAACCTGTCGTACAACACAATGTACAGGAAGGGCAAACGCTATGGGAGGTTTCGCAAACCTATAAAGTAGCTCCAGAA
Organism: Coleofasciculus sp. B1-GNL1-01; assembly: GCF_040220235.1. Classification (NCBI taxonomy): domain Bacteria; kingdom Bacillati; phylum Cyanobacteriota; class Cyanophyceae; order Coleofasciculales; family Coleofasciculaceae; genus Coleofasciculus; species Coleofasciculus sp. B1-GNL1-01. The sequence goes on along the minus strand of NZ_JAVJTO010000055.1, from coordinate 3,962 downwards.
GCGATCGCGGCGTCGAATCCTGTCCAACCTAACGCCAATCTTGCAGTTGGACAGCAGCTAAAAATCCCGACTGTGAACGGTATTGTTCACGAGGCTAAACCGGGAGAAACGGTCGAATCCGTATCCAAATCTTATGGAGTCGAGCCAAATCAGCTACGGAACTCCACTGGGGTATCCGCATCCGGTCAGCTCAAAACGGGTGAATCTGTCACCGTTCCGGGTCAGGTCGATGACCTGCTTAAGGCGAGACAAGATGTTGCTGTTGATAATTTAAAACACAAACGGAACCGCTTAAATGACAGTCTGGCGGAGTTGAGGTCTGAGGAGTCCATCAACCGAACAGCAACAGCAGCGACGCCCTCCGCGTCAGCAACCCGTCTCCCAGGGGCAGAACGTATCCCAGCGTCAGCGGCGACGAATTCTAACAGTCCTATTGGTATCCCAGTTCCCACTCCGGAAATTGCGGCATCACCGACAGTAGACTCAACGGCGGTCAATCAATCTCAATCTCCTGTCGTTATTCCGGTTCCCACTCCAGAAATTGCCGCCTCACCGACGGTGGAGTCCTTAGGGGTTAATGGATACCAGTCACCCGTGGTGATTCCAGTTCCCACTCCAGACGCCGAAGCCGCCTCAGGGTCAGAATCCAAAGCGGCTCGCTCATCGGAATCGTCTGTGGTGATTCCGGTTCCCACTCCAGACACAGCCGCGTCTCTGGCGATTGAGGAAAACACACCGAAGCCATCACCCTCATCCGTGGTGATTCCGGTTCCTACGCCAAGTCCAGAGCATTTGACCTCACCAGAGGTATCGGAAGACCAAACACCGATCACCTTCCCCAATTCAAAGCTGGAACCCGTCACAACGCCAGAAATCACTGCTCAACCCCCAACACCGCAGCCCGTGGTGATGGAAACGGTGGTAGCCAATAGAGCGGCGACGAGTACTTACGCGGTTAAACCTGGAGATACAGTAGACGCGATCGCACGTCGTTATGGTTTATCCCGTTCTGAATTAATTCAAGCGAACGGCTTAAATAATCCCAACCTGATTCGGGTCAATCAACAGCTCACCATTCCCACGCCGCCATCGGCTGAGTCATCTGAGCAACGAGTCACGTTTTTACCGGGGATTCAGGAGCAATCCAACAATTCGGTGACTCGCTCAGTCCAACCAGAGGTTGAAGCACCCAGAGTCGTTGTTCCCACCACAGCAACATCCGCCTCACCGATTACCCCAACAGTACCAACATCTCAACCGCCAACCGCTTCATCAACTGTTCTTACCCAATCCTCCGTTGGTGAAAACGCCCCAACCAATACCCCTATCGCGTTAGAGGCGAAACGGAATCAGCCCGCTAACGCCGGGGACAACCCCTACGTTGAACGCTTGAGGGCGGATATTCTGAGAATGCGGGCAGAATATCGCCGTCAGCAAACCACGGGTCAGACCAGTTCACCGAGCGAAGTGGTAGTTCCATCTGCGCCAGTTGCGCCGAGTGTAGCTGAGCAATCAATACCCGTTAGGGTCAATCCGGAATTCAATCCGCAGCGGTATGAACAGGAAACTCAAGCCACTTCAGTTCCCATCGCAGTACCGCCACCTGCGGCAACCCCATCTGAACCGAAGGAGCAGGTTGTAGCCGCCGCCCCAGCCCCACCAGCAAGTTATAACCCGATGCTGCAAACCCCGGTTGGGACAACAGTTGCACCTCAATTGCCTCCTCTGTCCGCTCCGGATATGTACTTGCCGGATAGCCCTGCGCGATTTAATGGCTATATTTGGCCCAGCAAGGGGGTTTTGACCTCTGGCTACGGGATGCGTTGGGGACGCATGCACAAGGGGATTGATATTGCAGCTCCTATCGGTACACCGATTGTGGCAGCTGCCCCTGGTGTTGTCGTTACCGCTGGTTGGAATTCCGGTGGCTACGGCAAATTGGTGGAAATCAAACATCCGGATGGTAGCTTGACCCTCTATGCCCACAACCATCGAATTTTGGTGCGCCGGGGTCAAGAGGTTGACCAAGGTCAACAAATTTCGGAAATGGGTAGTACGGGTTACAGTACCGGACCCCATTTGCACTTTGAGGTTCATCCAGGAGGACGCGGAGCCGTTAATCCCATGGCTTTTCTACCTGATAAGCGGTAGTTGATTTGCTGAGTGACAGAACTTTGGAGAGGCGTTGCCAGCAACGCCTCTTCTAACGGAACACAGCTTAAATGGTATAGGGGGGTTGGGTTGAGCGAAGTCGAAACCCAACCCAATCTAGGGCTCAGGTTCCCTGACTACGAACTGAATGAGTAGGCATCAATATAGGTGTCTTACCCATTACCGAATTGATAAATTGATTGGGGATAGATGTTGGAAAAAAGCTTGTCTTCACGTAAGCGTTATGCTAAATTAAGGAGGCTGTAAAAAAAACGGCTCAGTAGCTCAGTGGTTAGAGCAGGGGACTCATAAGCCCAAGGTCGTTGGTTCAAATCCGACCTGAGCCATTTATTAGAAACCTTATAGAGTAAGTTTTTCAGGGGAATAGCCTTACTTACGGTGGCGCTGTTCCTCTAAATTTTTGTCGATTTGACTATTGACTTTGACTATGAATTGACTAAGGGTTAGAGCAATGGTTACACAATCAAGAGAGAGCCAAGGTAGTTCGAGGATACTCTTCTGATCCGTGCCGACAGTTCATGCAAGCAGGAGCAAGGATAAGAGCGACACTTCAGCGCATTGAATGCTAAATGGCTATCTTTTTTTATTATTAGGTAGACTTAGTAACCCCTACAAAGTCCATAAAATCAAGACTCTGAGCAGGATATAGCCTACTCAGGGTATTGTAAACTTTCAATAACAATATAGTCAGATATAGTCATGTTTGGTAATATATAAACATGAAACTATCAGACTATGCCAAAAAAGCAGGAATCAGTTATCGGACTGCCTGGAGGTGGTGGAAACAAGGAAATTTGACGGGTTATCAATTGCCGTCTGGTACGATTATCATAACTTCAGAGGCGATTGAGGACAACTTGAAACCTGACTTGATAGCTTGTATTTATGCAAGAGTTTCCAGCGCCCAAAACAAAGATAATCTAGATCGACAAGCAGAGCGGTTAAAAGATTATGCAATTGCCCGAGGCTACAAAATTTATAAAATTGTCAAAGAGATTGGCAGTGGTTTAAATGACAATCGAAAACAATTAGCAAAAATCCTAGTAGACCCAAACTACAATATTTTGATTGTAGAACATAAAGATCGTCTCGCTAGATTTGGAACGAATTATATAGAGATCCTCCTCAAAGAATTAGACAAGAAAGTTGAAATTGTCAATCAAAGTGAGGATAAAACAGATGAATTAATGGAAGACTTAATCGCCATTATCACTTCCTTTTGTTCGCGGATGTACGGATTAAGAAGGTCGAAACGAAAAACCGAAAAGATTATAGCCGAGTTAAAATTTCACGGACAATAATGCTACTATCGGAAAGACATATAATCAAAAAAGGTCATCGTTTTTGGAGATCGATAGATCGCTTGTCTTGGCAGTCTAAAAATCTTTATAACTCAGCCAATTATCTCATCCGTCAAAACTGGATTTATGGTCATGGGTATTTGACTTATAATCAGATGGCTACTATGATGAAAAACACAGAGCCATACAAAGCCTTACCCGCGAAAGTATCGCAGCAAGTTTTAAGGGGATTAGAGCGGAACTGGAAATCTTTTTTCGCCGCGAACTCTGAATTTAAAAAGCATCCCGATAAATTTATAGGTAGACCGAAAATACCTGGCTACAAAGATACAAAAAAAGGACGAAATCTTCTAATTTATACAATTCAAGCGATCAGTAAAGTAGCCAGAAGAAAAGGATTAGTCAAACTATCAGGAACTAATATTGAGTTGACCAGTCAAGTGGCTAACCGTATAGTAGAAGTGAGGATTGTCCCCAAGTGCGATTGTT